>NZ_JACAXC010000020.1:0-53703 GCF_013391535.1 Acinetobacter sp. SwsAc4 | reverse complement strand
CTTTCAACTTTTGCCAGTGTTGATCTGTCAGCATGGTACGAGGCATAGCGAATAGTAAAATTGGGTTCGGCGATTTGATTTTACTACTTCGCTATTTTTTTAAGCTAAAAGTGTCAACACACCCTAGCCTTCAAAATTTAATACATCTTCACATACTGACTTTTGTTCAGCTTTTTCAACTTCTTTCGCTGCTTCACGAGCATCTTTCAATAAAGATTGGAATTCTCCATCTTTTTGTAGACTCTCAAGGGAAGCTGACTTATCAGAATAGGTGCTTAAATAAGAACCCACCATCTTTTTGATGTTTTCGTCAAATTTAGCATTTTTTCCAATTATGCTTGGGCACATTTCAATGAGGACTTGCGCATTGGCAATATCATCTTTGATGAGTGCGTCTGCTTCTTTAGTTGAAACCGTTGTGTTTGCAAAAATTGCGGGTGCTGTTAGAAGTGAAAAACTTACCCCTAAAACACGGATAAAAGTAGATAAATGTCTCATGGCGGCATAAATTTCTAATACTATGAAGTTACAAATATATATAATTCAGTGAATAATTCAATTGAAAAAACTACGTAGTAACATTTGAAGAGACAAGATCAAAGTGAATATTTTAATAGCAAATGATGATGGTGTTTTTGCACCAGGCTTACAGGCTCTAGCACAAGCGTTAAAGCCTTTAGGACGCGTCGTCGTGGTTGCACCTGAAAGTGAGCGTAGCGGTTACTCAAGTGCTTTAACTTTAGATCGTCCTTTACGACCGATCCCAATTGCAGAGGATGTTTGGGCTGTGAATGGAACGCCCGCAGATTGTGTTTATTTATCAATGAATGGTCTATTCGATTTTGAATTTGATCTTGTTGTCAGTGGTATTAATAGTGGCGCAAACCTCGGCGATGATGTTTTATATTCAGGTACGGTTGGTGCTGCATTTGAAGGTCGCCTAATGAAACATCCTGCAATCGCAGTTTCATTAGCAGGTTCAAATGTACGTTCCTATGAACATCCTAAGCATTATGCGAAAGCTGCACAATGGGTTCATGATTTTATTGTGAATGGACTACCAATTTTGCCGCCCCGTCATATTTTTAATATTAATATCCCAGATGTTAAGCAAATTAAAGGGACACAAATCACCTATCAAGGTCGTAGAGCACAATCCAAACCAATTAGTAGCCATGTCGATCCACGTGGTCGCCAAGTCTATTGGATTGGTTTAGCCGGTGAGGCGGTTACAGAACCTCAATCCGCTTCAACTCATATTCAGTCTGATTTCTTTGCTGTCGCGAATGGTTATGTCAGTATCACGCCGATTCAAATGGATGCAACTAATTATGCTGTACTCGATAATTTACATCTTCATGTAAATGGTTAGCAGTGGCTATGTTATAACTTTGTGAATATAGAAAGTGAGAACTCGTTTTTTCTCACTTTTTTGGTACTCTTAGGCGCAAATAAATTAAGGTTTTTTTCGATGAGGGCGAAGATGCATTTAAACCATGTCTCGATTTTTCTATCACGAAAAATGATTAAAACAATCGTGTTGTCTATGGCAGTAACAAGCATTGTCGTCGTTACAGGTTGTGCATCAAAACCACAAGTAAAAGGTGGTAATCGTTATGTACAGCAAGCACCCAATTATTACACAGTACGTTCAGGCGATACGCTGAGTGCAATTGCAAATCGTTATGGATTGAATTATTTAGATGTTGCTGTGCTGAATGATATTGCGCCGCCTTATCGTATTTATGTCAATCAATCATTACGTTTAAAAGGTTCTGTTGCAGAACGAACTACATCTACACAAGCAGTGGTACAAACCGCACCGATTCAACGTCAAACGATTAAATTGCCAACACAACAACCTGTTGTTCCTAAGACACAGCCTGTTATACCCAAAGCTGTTGTTCCAGCAAATCCTGTTACACCATCTTCAACGACGCTTGCTTCGAGTTTACGTTGGGTAAAACCATCAAATGGAGCGATCATTCAAAGTTTCAATTTGGCAAATAACGTCAAAGGAACACGTTACGGTGGTAATGAAGGTGATCCAATTTTTGCTGCTGCAAATGGGCAAGTGGTCTATGCTGCTGATGGTTTAAAAGAATATGGCAATCTAGTCTTGATTAAGCATATTGATGGTTATATTACGGCGTACGCGCATAACAGTAAGATGTTAGTCAAGAGTGGGGATAATGTGACTGCTGGTCAAAAAATTGCAGAAATGGGTTCTTCAGGTGCTTCACGTATCATGCTTGAGTTCCAAGTTCGTTTAGATGGCAAGCCTGTAAATCCAATGACAGTTTTACCAAACTAAAATAGCCGAATTAATAATCTTTTAATAAATTATTAATAATCGCTAGTTTAAGGGTAGACTTCCTTGTATACTTATTGAGATTGCTTTAATTAGAACAATAAGCATATTTTAATAAATTAAGAGAGAAGTCTATGCTAGATCAATTGCGTGCAATGGGGGTCTTTGCTTGCGTTGTTGAAAAAAGTTCTTTTAGTGGTGCAGCACGAGAATTAGGAATTACAACAAGTGCAGTCAGTCAACAAATTCGTTCTTTAGAACATGAAATGGATGTCACTTTACTTCATCGTTCTACTCGAAAACTCAGTCTTACAGAAGCAGGACAAGCATTCTTTCTCAGTTGCCAGGAAATGTTGGCTGCCGCTGAACGTGGCAAAATTCGTATCAATCAACTGCGCGACGATCTTGTTGGAGATTTACGTATTGCGACGACACCTGAATTAGGTGCCTTGCATGTCATTCCAGCACTATCTCATTGGATGTCAGCACATAAAGGTCTAGCGATTCATTTTGAAGCAGACCACCGTTATATTGATTTGATTGAAGAGCGGATTGATATCGCAATACGGATGAGCCTGCGTGTTGATGATCATCAGCTCACCGCAGTACCTTTAGCGAGAGTTGATCAGGTTCTTGTTGCATCGCCAAGTTATCTCAATCAAGCATCAACTATTACTCGCCCAGAAGATTTACGAAATCACGAATTATTACCTGTTACTTTGATGCACAATTATCAACATTTTGCCTTCCGTCATGGTTTGAGTGGTGAAATTGTCAATGTTGATATGAAAACACGCTTAGGCACAAACAATGTTTTTGTTGCTAAATCCTTGTGCCAGCAGGGGCATGGTATTGCACGTATTCTCTATATGGATATTCAAAAAGAACTGATTAATGGTTCTTTGGTTGAAGTTCTACCTGATTGGCAACTTCCTGCTTATACGCTTCATGCATTAACTTCCAAGCGTGAACAATACCCAATGAAAGTGCATCTTTGTATTGATGCATTAAAACAATATTTCGCTCAATTACCTGGTGGACGATCTCTACTGGGTGTAGCCTAAGAAAAAGGCCATGTTTGTTTAAAAACATGGCCTTTTCATTTTATCTATTCTTCTTACGAAGTGATTTTAAGCTTTTAGCTTCAACAGTAGATTCTTCTGAAGATTTTGTCTCAGTTTCATCTTTTTTAGTCTTTTTTCGCTTTTTCTTTTTTTTAGGTTCGTCATCTTCAACAGCTTCGCCGTCCTCAATTGCTTGCCAATACTCAAGTTGTTCCATAACGGCTGCATAGATTGAATTTTTACTATATCGACCTTTCTTATCTAATGTACCTACTGGGCGAGCCATTAGAATTTCTAAGGCTTGATCAATTGTTTCAATCGCATGGACATGGAACTGACCTGCTTGAACCGCTTCAATTACATCTTGACGTAGCATCAAATGTTGCATGTTTTGACGGGGAATAATCACCCCTTGTTTGCCTGTAAAGCCTTGTAATTTACAGGCATCGAAGAAGCCCTCAATTTTGGCATTCACTCCACCAATTGGCTGTACCTGACCCAACTGGTTCATCGAACCTGTAATAGCCCATGATTGGTCAATTGGAATTTGAGAAATGGCAGAAATTAATGCTGAAAGTTCTGCAACAGTGGCACTATCGCCATCCACTTGTCCATAGCTTTGCTCAAACGCCAATGCTGCGGAGAAATGTAAGATTTGTTCACGACCAAAGTGTGCTTTTAAGAAGCTTGACATGAGCAACACGCCTTTGGCATGAAGCGAGCCGCCTAACTCGACACTGCGTTCAATATCTAAAATATCACCGCCGCCTTGATAAACGGATGCGGTGAGACGAGAGGGTAAACCGAACTCAACATCTGCATAGTGAATTACAGACAAGGCATTGATCTGACCGAGACGATGCCCTGAAGTTTCAATCAATTGTGTCCCACGCGAAAGATCTTGCCAATATAACTCTCTTAAATAGCCTAAGCGATATTGACGATGATGTAATGCTTGGTTGACATGCTGATCTGTGACGATTTTGTCATCAGCTTTAAAGGCATGATGATGTGCTTCACGAATTAAATCACCGAGTGTAGAGGCATGTAGTGAGAGAGAGCTTTGATCTTCTGCTTGACGACTAGAGTCGGTGAGTAAAGCAGCGAGCGCTGAACGATCAAATGGAAGCAATTTATCGGCTTGAACATAGTCTGCAATCAATTGCATGTAGGCCTGTTCATTGCTGTTATTACGCTGCAAGGTATCGGTAAAATCTGCTCGAATTTTAAAGACACTGCCTAATTCTGGTTCAACTTCTAAAATTTCATAGTAAATTTCAGGTTCTGCCAGTAAAACAACTTTGATATCTAAAGGAACAGAAGCGGGTTCAATCGAAATGCTGCCCGTTAATGTTAGCATATGTTCTAACGAAGAAAGTTTGAGTTGGCCTGATTTCAATGCACGTTTTAAACCTTGCCATGCATAAGGCTGTTCAAGCAATTGCTCTGCTTCAAGCATTAAAAAGCCACCGTTGGCTTGATGCAAAGACCCTGGGCGAATTAAGGTAAAGTCGGTGGTAATCGTACCATTATGTGTAAGTTGCTCAACATGACCTAATAAATTGTAGTGCGTTGGAAAATCTTCGAAAATAACTGGAGCACCGCTATTTGGCTTATTGGCAATAATTACATTAGCTTGATAACGTGATGGAACACGATTAAATAAAGCAGGCGTAAAATCATCTTCTTCTTGTTCTAAAATCAGCTCAACATTATCAATAATATCTTCAGCATAATGTTTTAGATATAAGTCGAGACCTTTGACTTCTTTGTTTTTATTTAAAATTGACTCCATACGTGGTGTAACCACTTGAGTGGCAATTTCACGGTTTAAGATTGATACTTGATCACGAGCATCGTCTTCTAAATCACCAAGATGTAACCCTAAACGCTCTAGTTTTTTCTCCATATAACGCATGTTGGATGTGATTTCAGCACGTTCTTTGCTGCTTAGCGCATCAAGATCATTTTTTGTTAATTCTTGATATTCATTCTCTATGAGCTGCATTGGAATAAACACGTGTTTGTCATCACGAGAAATCAACTTTAAATCGAGTTCTTGTCCTTCTTTTGTGAGTTCTATTAAAGCTTGCTGCTGGACATCACCTGTATCTTGACGAATGCGTTCAATACGATTGTGATAGCTTTCAGCACTAAAACGGCGCTCCAATTGTTTTAGAATAATTTGCCATGTTTGCTGTAAAGCATTTTGAAATTTTGTACCTTGTCCTGCAGGAAAGCGTAGTGCAATGGGTTGTCTTGGATTTTTGAAGTTATTGACATAAACCCAATCGTTTGGCGTAGGCATGGTTTTAGCGTGTTGCTGAAGCAACCGTTTAATCATGGTGCGTTTGCCCAGACCCGCTGTGCCAACTGCAAAAATGTTATAGCCAGAGTATGGTAAGGAAATACCAGCTTCTACTGAAGCACGTGCACGATCTTGCCCAAGAAAGTTATTGAGGGGTTTGATACGTTTAGTTGAACTCGGAATCTCAGCTAAATTTAGAATATGCGTGAGTTGTTCAGGGCTAAGTGCTGTTTTCTTGAGTGTCGTTTGAATATCCGTCTGCTCAAAGGCACTTGGTAAAGAATTGATTTTCGCTGTAGTCGTGTTTGTTGGTGTTGAAGATAAAGTTGTTGCAGTCATTTGATCAAGTTTTTGGGTCACTATTGCTATCCAACAAAGAAACGAAAGTTAAGTAATTAAAGGTATACAGTTTTAGGTCTAAAGATCAAGCGAACTTGTGTTTTTTATCGACAAAACAAAACAATGGTTGCATAAAGCAACTTGCAAGCAAGAGCAAGAAACGATTGAATAGGCACATTCACGCATGTTCATGGAAAATAATAACCAATGACAACTCAAGCCACTGGGTGGGCATCCGCATTTAAAGCTTTTTTAGATCGCCGTGCACTGATTATGCTATTTCTTGGTTTCTCGGCAGGGATACCCATTTTATTGATTTTTTCTAGCTTGTCTTTATGGCTAGGTGAAGCAGGAATTGATAAAAGTGCTGTGACATTTTTTAGTTGGGCGGCATTAGGTTACTCTTTTAAATTCGTTTGGGCACCGTTGATTGATGAATTGCCTGTTCCATTGTTAACGAAAAGTTTAGGTCGCCGCCGTGCTTGGTTGTTGATTGCACAGTCTTTGATTATATGTGCAATTTGTATTATGGCATTTTCCGACCCAGCACTTGGACAAAGCTATTTAATTCAAATGGCAGTTGGTGCTGTTTTATTAGGATTCTCGGCAGCGACTCAAGATATTGTCATCGATGCTTATCGTATTGAACTCGCTGAAAGTGAGATGCAAACGGTTTTGGCTTCAACTTACAACGCAGGTTACCGTATCGGGATGATCGTTGCGGGTGCAGGGGCTTTATTTCTTGCTGCTTATTTAGGTACAGCCAAAGGCAATTATATCTATGAAGCATGGAAATATACTTATCTCACCATGGCAGCAGTCATGGTGGTTGGTATTATTACAACTTTATGCATTCGTGAACCTCAAGTAAATCGTGTTTATAAACATTATAAAACTACAGATTACTATCGCTTGGTCTTTGTATTTTTTATTGCTGTTGCAACTTTTGTTGTCAGTTATATTTACTCTGGGAATGTAACAGATGCTATCGCTAAAGCCGCAAATATTAAAGATACTGCTGCTTTATTTGGTTTAGAAGCACTGCGCTTTTTAACTGCTACAGCCACAGCTTTATTGGTTGGTTTGGGTTTAGTTAAAACTGGCGTCGTGAATCAACAAATGGCTAAAGAAACTTGGGTTGCCCCAATTTTAGATTTCTTTAAACGCTACGGTATTAAACTTGCCTTAGTTCTTTTACTGCTGATTGGTTTTTTCCGCATCTCAGACATCATTGCAGGCGTGATTTCCAATGTGTTCTATCAAGATCTAAATTTCAGTAAAGAACAAATTGCTGAGGCTGTGAAAATCTATGGTGTGATCTTTAGTTTAGTTGGTGGTTTTCTCGGTGGTTTGTTGGCGCAACGCATGAACATTATGAAACTCATGTTCGTGGGCGCAGTGTTGGCTAGTTCAACCAATTTAATTTTTATCGGCTTGGTCAAATCAGGTAAACCACTTGCTCCAGTTGAGGTTCAGGTCGGAAATAAACATTATCAAGTGCAAACCGATGATGTTGGATATTGGAAATTACAAGTGCCGAATGACGTCTTAGCAAAAGCAAATTCGGTACAGGTAAGTACTCAGTACCAAAATCAGAGTGATACCAATGTAACTCTTGCAATACCATATTTAGTAAATGCCCAGCACGCTCAGATTCAATTATTACCTATCGGTGGTGATGATCAATTAACAGAAAAAGAATTGAAGCAAAGTCTGGTCGTTAAAGGACAATTAGCAGGGCTTAAAAGTGAAGATTTAAATGAAGATAAGCCTGTTATCCTTAAATTGGATAATCAAGAATTTGCTGCGAAAGTGGATGATAAAGGAATATTTACTAGTGCTGTAGATGGAAAGCTATTACAAGCATCTCCCACTAAAACGATTAAAGCTTTTGTTCATTTAAAAAATAATAGTGCAAGCCAGTTATTTGCAACAAGATCATACCGTATCAATACTGCATCACATGTTGAAACCACACTCGATGTCGATATTCAGCCAATTGTTGTGGTCGATCCAAGTCAGTCAGGCACAATAGAACTTTCTGGCAAAGTGATAAAAGGCTATAGCTCATTGTGGCTCTATTTTGCCATTATTGTAGATAATTTAGCTTCAGGTTTGGCAGGTGCTGCATTTATTGCCTTTTTATCTAGCTTAACCAGCGTATCATTTACCGCAGTTCAATATGCAATTTTCAGTTCATTAATGACTTTAACACCCAAATTATTGGGTGGTTATTCAGGAACGATTGTGAGTAATATTGGCTACCCAAATTTCTTTTTAATGACGACTTTAATTGGAATTCCAATTTTGATTCTTGTGGTTTGGGTTGCTAAACTATTGCGTGACCATGAAAACCAAACAACTCAACAGACAGGTGAATAACTATGCGCATGTTACATACGATGTTACGAGTAGGTAATTTAGAGCAATCTTTAAAGTTCTACACTGAGGTACTTGGTATGAAATTACTACGCCAACGTGATTATGAAGAGGGGCGTTTTACCTTGGCTTTTGTGGGCTATGGTGAGGAAGAAAACAATACTGTGCTTGAGTTGACTCATAACTGGGATACAGCTAGCTATGATTTAGGCAATGCCTATGGTCATATCGCCATTGGCGTAGATGATGCTTATAAAGCATGTGAAGAAATCAAAGCAGCTGGTGGAAAAGTAGTACGTGAGGCTGGTCCAATGAAAGGTGGAGTTACGGTGATCGCTTTTGTTGAAGATCCAGATGGCTATAAGGTTGAATTGATTCAACAGGATCAAAATGCACGTAATAATTAATTTCGTATCTTGATCCACAATTTCTAATTTAAAGCCATAGCTTTATTTATACAGCCCAGTATGATGTTTTGATCGAATGGTCAATAATCTCATGTTGGGCTGTATCGTTATTAGCGAACAGATTGGGAAAAGTTATGTTAAAGCTCTTGGCGCTAGATCGTTTCACAATATTATTGATAGCAATGGTAGTACTAGCGACTTTTTTCCCAGTTTCGGGACAGGTTGCGCATTACTTTAATATCCTAACGACAGTTGCGATTGCTATATTATTTTTTTTACATGGCGCCAAGTTGTCACGTGAAGCCGTTATACAGGGAATGCTGCATTGGAAAATGCATGCATTGGTTTTTGCTTTTACTTTTGCGATTTTTCCTGTAATTGGGCTTTTAGCTAAACCTGTTTTGGAGCCGCTTCTTGGGCAACAGTTGTACTGGGGCTTTTTATTTATGTGCTTCTTACCCTCAACAGTACAATCTTCAATTGCATTTACGTCGATTGCAAAAGGGAATGTTGCAGGAGCGGTTTGTAGTGCATCTTTCTCCAATATCATTGGGATGTTTATTACGCCAATCTTAGTGAGTTATTTTATCTTAGGCCAAAGCCAACATGGCTTTGATCCTACGCAATCGATTGTTCAAATTACCTTGTTACTATTGGTTCCCTTTGTTCTAGGTCAGTTACTTCGCCCTCATGTTTTTCCTTATATGATCAAATTACCAAGCTTAGTGAAAGCTTTTGATCAAGGATCAATCTTAATGGTAGTTTACGGTGCCTTTAGCAGTGCTGTAGTTGCAGGTTTATGGCATCAAATCAGTGGATTAGCTTTGCTGTATTTAGTGCTTGCATGCTCAGTTTTGCTTACTATTGTAATGTTGCTTGCTTCGTATTTACCAAAATGGTTAGGGTTTAATCATGCAGATCAAGTTACTATTTTCTTTTGTAGCTCTAAAAAAACGCTAGCGAGTGGCGTGCCAATGGCGCAAATTCTGTTTATTGGTCAGCCTTTAGGTATGATTGTATTGCCGATTATGATTTTTCATCAAATCCAATTAATGGTCTGTGGTGTAATTGCGAATCGTTGGTCAAAATCAAAACAAGAATAGTTCGCAAATTTTGATTTATTGGCGTATAATCTTTGACACTTGTTGGCTTTGCTCTGATCTAAGGGTCTCGGTGAGTCAAAAGAAATGGTCTGTTGTGGTATTGATCTGCGAGTGTTAACACTCTGCTTTCCTCATATTGAGAGTGATCAATTGCGATAACAGCTTAAGCCTTTCTTACTAAATAGGAGCATCGACCATGCGCGCCGATATTCACCCTAAATACGAAAAATTAGTTGCTACATGCTCATGCGGTAACGTAATCGAAACTCGTTCTGCACTTGGTAAAGAAACTCTTTATCTTGACGTATGTTCAGCTTGCCACCCATTCTATACTGGTAAACAAAAGAATGTGGATACTGGTGGTCGTATCGACAAATTCAAACAACGTTTCTCTGGTATGTCACGTTCTATCAAACGTTAATATCAAGAAAACAAAAAAACGGGCGATATGTCCGTTTTTTTTATGCCTTTTGATATTCCCTCCTTTATCAAAGGAGGGTTAGGGAGGAATTTCTATTGGTCTTGTACGTCAGTTAAACGATCAAGTTTCTTTTGGAAGTAGTTACCTTGCAAGAAGCGGGCTTCGACATTCCATGCATTCGCGAACAAACTCATGTCATTGAGTTCGGTGAGTAAAATCTCAACTTGCTTTTCAGCAATAAAATGAAGAATTTTCTCTTGTAGAATTGCCATTTCTTTTTCAGATCCTAGCATCTTCGCTAATTTTCGATGGAAGCTTAAATACTGCGTATCGATCTGTTGAAGAATTGAGTCACTATAAAGAGAATCACCAAAGTTACGAATAGAGATCTCAGCGCCGTGTTGACGAAGTGATGCAATCAGAGATTGAGCCTGTGATAAATTTTGCTGAAGAGCTTGCTCTGAAAACTGCAGAATTAAAGGATGAGCTTGTTTGCTTCCAATAATTGTCAATAATTTAGCGACCAATTCGGATAATTTTCTGTCATTGAATAAAATATGATGATTCAGATTAATAATTAATTTAGCTTTTGGATATTGGGTAATGAAGTTGTGTAATTGTTTACAAGCTTCTACTAATACCCAACGGTCTAACTGAGCCGATAATTCATGATCATCTTTTAGATCACTAAGATCCATCAAGTCTAACCATTGATTATTATGAATAATACCGCCAAATACTTCATAGGTATGAGTGAATTGATCTTGTTTATCATAAAGCTGCTGATATTTTAGATGTATATCACCCTTATCTAATTTGCTTCTGAGCTCTTCTAAAAGATTGACTTCCATCGACATTGAAATTTTATCAGTTGTCAGGCTAATATCACTGTCAATCGATGCATTTTTCAAGACTGGTAGTGCATGCGTAAATGCTCGAGAAATGATTTTCTCAAAATGAGCATCATCTAATATTTGTTGGTCTAGTTCTTGATAGCCCAGTTTTAAATGTAATGGGAAAGTGTGGTTTTCAGTGACCAATAACTGAGGTTTTTGTAAACCATTCAAGCCTATAAGCAAAGAGTTTAAAACTGTTTTTGATTCAGCTTGAATAAGCCCAACATACAAAGCCGTTTCTATTTGATAAATTGGAACATTAACTTGTTCTTTAATGAAATTTGCAATATTTGAAAAATAAGCTTTAGTTCCACGCCAGTCAGTTTGAAAAACTTCGTTTGGACAATTATTCAGGCTAAATAAGATGAGCGCATTTGCATTGGCTGGGTGATTTGCTAAATTTCGATTAATTTGTTGCAGTGCTGAGATGATACCAGAGGCTTTTTCACTTTGCACTGAAGTAGTCGTGGCAGTTGCTGCTGAAACAACAGTTGATGATGATTCACATTCAATATTCAGTTGTATTTCATCATCATTACCAGAGGGTAAGAACTCAACATTTAAAAGATTATTCTTAACCATTGGATTTTGGGTGCGAATTTCAAAGCGTGCTTGTTCGAATAAGCCTTGGGAAATTCTTTTAAAGCGTAATTTAAACTGGCCTAAATCTTTAGGTTGTAAAATATCAAGTATTGGTAAGCCAATGACGTCATCTTCGCTGTCGAAACCAAATAGGTGAGCATATTCAGCATTCGCTTTGATATGAATACCTTCTTGTAGAATTGCAACTGCTTTATGTGTTTCAGCAACAAGTGATTGGGCTTGTGTTTGAGCTGCCTCTAATTCGGTAAGTAAACGGTGCTCTGCTTGTACTAAACGACTGAATGAAAGTGATCTAATAATACTGATATAAAATTCTTCTGGCGCCTTTAAGTTCACAACATCATAAATACCTTTATGAATGTAATTTTGATATAGCGCTGAATTATAGTCATCTGGCTCAAGCAGTAGAATGGGTAAACTTGGTTGTGCGGATGCATGAATAAGAGAAAGCGTTTGTTCGATTTTTAGATCGTAAGCACGTCCAAAAATTACAATATCCCAAGGCAAATTCAATTGTTTTTCAAAAGTTTTTAAATCATCAAGTAAAATAGCCTGTACTTGATGTTCTTGCTGCGCAAATAGCTCTAAAACTTGATTATACCTTAATTGGTTATCATCAATAATGAGTAAGCGCGTTTCAGTTCGTTTCAATTTTTTAGAGAGTAAAGGATTTCTCACTTCAATGCTTCCCATAAATCTTGGTTATTTGTATCCATATTTTTTTGCGCAATAAATTTATTAAGAACGGGTTGTTCTTCTTCATTAAGTAGTTCAAAGTCGAATTGAACAAAACTTTGGGTAATTAGTTGTGCAGTCAACAGATACACTTTTACTTCCTCTTTCCCTAATCTCAAATGAACAGCTTGCTGTTCGCGAAAAATTTGCGAGCCTGGCAAAATTATTGTTGTTTTAGTTTCATCTAAATTTTGATTTTTTAAAATAAGCGCAGGGTAATAATTGCTAATATGACGATCTGCTTGTACGCGAACTGCACAAGGGAAAATTTCTTGTGCTAAAACCTCTAAGCCTAATTCTAAACTTTTTTCACTTGATTGCTTTAACCAACGAATTACACCGCCGCGCCAATGTCCATGAGAGGTTTCTTTTACAAGAATATATTCGCCAGTTCTTAGATTTTTTGGTGCTTCGGCTGACCATTTAATTCGATAACCATTAACACTAATATCTAAAATATCCGCTTGATAAATGGCTTTGTTTTCTCGGCTTAAACGCTGGATTGAGGATTCTTGATTGCCAGAAGAATCTTTTTTATCCCAAGTTGATAAAAATTTTGATTCGCTTTGTAGTCCATACCCGTGCTCTAAGAGTAATGTTTCACCGAAGTTTTTTGCTTTGGATAAATAGAAGTGGGCTGTTAAGAGTCCAAAACAAATATGTAGTTGAGCGGAATATTCATAGCGTTCATGGCGACGTTCTGCCGTAGATCCTAAAATGGTCTGAACGTGGAATTTTAGAGCGGGTGTGAGATAAATCTTTTCATTCTTAGAAATGTATTCAGCATTTTTATGTAATGTTGCTGTCACATGATCAAGTAAACCATTTGTACTAATAAAGATATTAGGATTAAATCCTGAACTTTGTTTTTTGTTGTATATTGGCGGATGATCTTTAGTTGTATCAACAACGTATTTAGTTAAATCAGTCTCTTTAGATAAGAGCTGTAGCATTTTGGCCCAGTCAAAACTGCATTGAAATAGGGCTTGAATTTCTGTTTGACGAATTTGATTGGTATTAAAAATATCCATCAAAATTAATTGAGCATAGGCCTGAGCAATATTATTCAGGCTATTTGGCTTGGTTTGCGCCTGTTCAATAGTCACATGATGATACTTATGTGTCACTGCTGCATCGTATAATTGATGTGCAATGAGCCACTGTCCTGCAACAGGTTCACTATATAACATGTGTTGTTGATAAAGAAGCTGCGTAAGTTGTTGTAATGCTTGGAAAGTTGCAAGTGTTCTAGCAGTATGTAAATTTTTCTTTTGGTTTAGTGCAAAAATAGAAAATTTTCGATTTTCCAATTGTTCGCTACTGCGGCGAACAATATTGATATAAATAGCCGCAAAATAGCAGCGTAACAGCATTGCCAGTTCAATAATGTGCTCATTACGATCTGAACTGATTACACCTTGATTAAAAAAATTTTTCTCTAGGCTACCTAAAATATTTTCAATCGTTGGATGTAAGGTCTGAATGAGATCAAAGCGTAATGTTTCTGAACAATCTAATTCACAAAGCTCTAATAAGGCTGCAAACAATGCTTTTGAAGTATCACCCAACTGCATAATTGAGAGGGTTGAAATCCATTCTGTTAAACTTTTTGCGTTTGCATCACAAAAACTGAGTTTATCCCGTCTTAAAACAGTGGGAATTTGAAAAATATCCGAAAATGCATTATTCATCATTGTAATCAATCTCAGAACGTTTGAACCCCAAAAAGCGGTGTTTTATTTTTTTCGCCCGCAATTTCCCTGACGAGTTTTGGAACTAAATATCCAGGTAAACTCGCTAATACATCACTGTATATATGATCTATCTCTGAAGATCTTAAGTCAAAATGTTGAGCACCTTTTACTTTATCCAATACATGTAAGTAATAGGGCATAACCCTCGCTTCAAATAGTCGATAACTTAGATGAGTTAAAGATGTTGCAGAGTCATTCACACCTTTAAGTAAAACTGCCTGATTTAACACAGTAATATGATGTAATGATAACTGTAATAACTTTGAACACGTGAAATCATCAAGTTCTGAAGCATGATTTGAGTGTATCACTACTACAATGCGTAGCCTACTGTTTTTTAAAATAGAAATAAGCTCTTCATCGATACGATTGGGAATAACAACTGGAACTCGTGAATGGATTCTCAATATTTTGAGTTGAGGTAAAGATTCTAATCGCTCTATCCAAAGTGCTATTTTTCGATTAGATAAAGTTAAAGGATCGCCCCCACTGAGAATGATTTCATTGATGGCAGGGTTGTCTTCAATATATTGTTTTATATTTAGCCAATCATCATTTTTAGGTAAATTTTCTTGATATGGAAAATGGCGGCGGAAACAATAACGGCAGTGAATTGCGCATGCCCCTGTTAAGGTCAGTAAAAAGCGAGACTGGTATTTGTGTAAGACACCAGCCATTTGATTGGCTGCTTCCTCACCTAATGGGTCAGTAACAAATTCAGGATATTCTTCAAGTTCAAGATGGTGTGGTAAAACCTGTAATAGCAAAGGATCAAATGGATCCCCAATACGCATTTTTCCGACGAATGCACGTGGAACACGTAATTTAAACTGTTCAGAGGCAAGTATTGCCCCTGATAATAATTGCTTGGTCGATAATCCAAGCAGATTTAACAGCTCTAAAGGATCAGTAATTAGATCACTGAGTTGTGATTGCCAGTTTTGCTCTTGATGTAAATAGTTTATCATGCCATACGTTAAAATAGTGATAGCCTTAGCTGTGCGCGTAGTCTAGCACTAATAGATTTGAGTTTTAAGTTTGGAGTGAGCCTTTCATGGCCTATTATTCTACAAATGATTTTAAAGCAGGCCTTAAGGTTATGCTTGATGGCAACCCATGTTCAATCATGGAAAATGAATATGTAAAACCAGGTAAAGGTCAAGCATTTAACCGTGTGAAATTACGTAATCTTCGCTCAGGTAAAGTATTAGAAAAAACTTTCAAATCAGGTGACTCTTTAGAAGCAGCTGATATTGTTGAAGTTGAAATGGATTACCTTTACAACGATGGTGAAATGTGGAATTTCATGGATCCTGTATCTTTCGAGCAAATCGCTGCTGACAAAACTGCAATGGGCGATGCTGCGAAATGGTTAAAAGATGATTCTAATGAAAAATGTACGATCATGTTGTTCAACGGTGTACCTTTAAACGTTAATCCACCAAACTTTGTGGTGTTGAAAATCGTTGAAACTGATCCAGGTGTACGTGGTGATACTTCTGGCGGTGGCGGTAAGCCAGCGAAACTTGAAACAGGTGCGGTCGTACGTGTTCCATTATTCGTTCAGCAAGAAGAAAGTGTTCGTGTAGATACGCGTACAGGTGATTACCTAGAGCGCGCATAATCGTAAATGAGTAGCAATGCTACGTAAGCTATACGATGATCGAAGGGATGATTAAACAATCATCCCTTTTTTTATGCCAAAGTATTAGATAAATCATTTTTAATAACAGATAAACTTACAAAGATATTTCTTCTAAAGAAAACATAGGAAGGGAAATCCAAAACTACAGCTTATGTATTTGAGAGGTTCTGAATGGAGACAGTACAAGCAAAGTCGACGCTATCCTCAAAAATTCTGTGGAGTTTAGTTGCCATCATTGGTGCAATTTCATTTGGAATTTTGGCGGTAAGTCGTGGAGAGCATGTCAATGCAGTTTGGCTCGTTCTTGCCGCGGTTTGTGTTTATAGCATTGCATATCGGTTCTACAGTTTATTTATTGCAACAAAAGTCTTTGAATTAAATTCTAAACGCTTAACACCAGCACATCGTTTGAATGATGGTCTGGATTATGTGCCCACTAATAAATACGTTTTATTTGGACATCATTTCGCTGCTATCGCAGGTGCAGGGCCTTTGGTTGGGCCAATTCTTGCAGCGCAAATGGGTTACTTACCAGGAACCATTTGGCTTTTGGTCGGTGTGGTGATTGCAGGCGCGGTACAAGATTTTCTTGTGCTATTTATCTCAACTCGGCGTGATGGTCGGTCTTTGGGTGAAATGGCAAAACAGGAGTTAGGTACTTTCGCAGGTGTTATTGTGATGTTGGGTACGCTCGGTGTCATGATTATTATTCTTGCGGTATTGGCTTTAGTTGTTGTAAAAGCGCTGGCCCATAGCCCGTGGGGGGTGTTCAGTATCGCAGCAACCATCCCAATTGCATTATTCATGGGCATATACATGCGTTATCTACGCCCAGGGAAAATTGCTGAGGTTTCGATCATTGGCTTTGTGCTAATGATGGCGGCGATTGTCTTTGGTGGTGATGTAGCAAAAGACCCTTACTGGGGGCAATTGTTCACCTTAACTGGAACTCAACTAACTTGGGCACTCATCATTTATGGCTTTATTGCGTCAGTATTGCCTGTGTGGTTATTGTTAGCGCCTCGTGACTATTTATCAACCTTCCTTAAAATTGGTGTAATTGCAGGTCTGGCGATTGGAATTATCTTTGCAATGCCTGAACTCAAAATGCCTGCGGTAACTCATTTTGTTGATGGTACAGGTCCTGTATTTGCAGGCAGTTTATTTCCTTTTCTATTTATTACCATTGCCTGTGGTGCGATTTCAGGTTTCCATGCGCTAGTTTCTTCAGGAACAACTCCAAAATTGGTCGATAACGAAGTCAATATTCGTATGATCGGTTATGGCGGCATGTTGATGGAATCATTTGTCGGTATCATGGCAATGATCTGCGCAACCGTACTTGATCCAGGGATTTATTTTGCGATTAATGCACCAGCGGCAGTTCTGGGTACAACGGTAGATACTGCTGCGGAAGCGGTGCGTAATCTAGGTTTTATCGTTACACCTGAGATGCTGACTGTGCTTGCTCAGGAGGTTGGTGAAAGTTCAATCCTTTCTCGTACTGGTGGAGCGCCGACTTTTGCGATTGGTATGGCTCATATCATTTCGGAAATTTTCAATAGTCGTGCAATGATGGCATTTTGGTATCACTTTGCCATTTTATTTGAAGCATTATTTATTTTAACTGCAGTGGATGCGGGAACACGTGCTTGTCGCTTCATGGTACAGGATACCGTTGGGATTGTTGTGCCTGCAGTAAAACAATCAGGTTCATTCTTTGGAAATTTGGTTGGGACGTCTGTGGCAGTTGCAGGTTGGGGCTTCTTCGTTTATCAAGGCGTAGTGGACCCTCTTGGTGGCATTAATTCTTTATGGCCATTATTTGGAATTGGAAATCAAATTCTCGCTTCAATGGCATTGATCTTGGGTACAGTTATTTTATTCAAGATGAAGAAAGAGAAGTATGTTTGGGTAACGATTGTTCCAACGATTTTCCTATTTATTACTTCTATGACGGCGGGTTGGCAAAAGATTTTTCACGAAAATCCGAAGATTGGCTTCCTTGCTCAAGCGAATCGTTTCTCTGATGCAATTGCACGTGGTGATGTACTTGCACCTGCGAAGTCAGTTGCTGAGATGCAGACGATTGTGTTGTCGAATCAGATTAATGCAGTACTTTGTGGATTCTTTATGATTGTTGCAATTGTTATGATTATTGCATCAATCGGAATTATTCGTCGTGCTTTACAAAGCCCTGTCCCAACAGTAAATGAAGCACCTGCCGTATTTACTGAAACTGCAATGACAGCAGAAACAGTGAAGGGAGAGTCGTGATGGATTTTAAAATTGCTAGGCAAGGAAGTGCTGTGATTGTGAAAATCATTAAGTTCACGATCATGTCGCAAAAACACCTGATCTTTTCGCCCAAAAACTGGTCTCGTATTGCAACTTTATGGCAAAACTTGCAAAAAAGTTTTCGTTTGATGGTGGGTGTGCCTGATTATGAAAATTACGTAAAGCACATGCAAGCGCATCATCCAGATTTAACGCCAATGGATGCTAAGACTTTTTATCGTCATTGTATCGATGCGCGTTATCCATCATCAGGTGGGAATTTGAAAAAATGTCCTTGCTAGAAGTCATTTGATTTCTTTGAAAAAAAACTAAAACAGTGTATGTTGAATCATGCACTGTTTTAGTTTGAGGATTACGTTATGTGGGGCATGGAAAAAGCTTCTATTCAAGAAAAACAACAAAAAAATCAAGAAGTAGAGCAAAATATTAAAAATTTTACTCAGAAAATAGAACGTTTTTTGGTTGAAGTGAATCAACTTATTTTAGATAAACCACAACAAACTAAATTAGCGCTGACCTGTTTATTGGCAGGTGGCCATGTATTGTTTGAAGATTTACCAGGATTGGGTAAAACGACTCTAGCTAGTGCCTTAGCTCGTCTAGCAGGGCTGCATTTTCAGCGGATTCAATTTACCAATGACATGTTGGCGAGTGATGTCATTGGGATCAATATTTTTAATCAAAAAGAACATTTATTTGAGTTCAAGAAAGGTCCAATTTTTACTCAGATTTTATTGGCAGATGAGATTAATCGTTGTAGTCCAAAAACACAGAGCGCATTACTTGAAGCTATGGAAGAAGGTGCGGTCACTGTTGATGGAACACATTATGACTTACCGCAACCATTTTGGGTGCTGGCAACGCAGAATCCGTTATTTCAAAGTGGAACTTATGCTTTGCCTGAGTCACAACTTGACCGTTTCTTGATGCGTTTATCGCTCGGTTATCCGTCTCGTCAAGCTGAAAAACTACTGTTACAACAAAGCTCACGTCAGGTTTTAATTCATCAATTAGAAGCGGTATTTACGCACGTTGATATTTTGGAATTACGTGAATTAGCAAAACAGGTTTTTCTAAGTGATGCTGTACTCAATTATATTTTAGATTTGGCTGCTGAAACACGTAAACAACGGCATGGCTTATCAACACGTGGAGTATTGGCATTAAAAGCTGCTGCACAAGCTTATGCACTGGTTGAAGGTCGCAGTTTTGTGACTACTGATGATGTGCAAACCATTTTTGTTGCCGTGGTTGCTCATCGTTTAAGTTTAGGCGAAATAGAGGTAAAACAAATTTTGCAATCGGTTGATGTCTTATAGTTGAGATTGGCTTATGCAAAGGATTCAGCAGTGGATTGCGAAACGCTTTCAGGTTAATGGGACTAAAACCCTGTTACAGAAAGATGTTTTGGTTTTTATTTATAAGCAGGGTTTTCTATATCTCATTCTGATTCTAATTACCTTTATTGCAGGGATTAACTATGCAAATAATTTGATTTTAGGTTTTTGTTTTCTAATCAGTGCAATTTTATGGATTAATTTTTATCTCACATTCAAACAATTGCATGTTTTACAAATTGATCTGATTGCAGCTGAAGTTGGGCAAGTCGATCAGCCTTTCATTTTAAAACTTCGCTTTAATCAGCCATCGGTAATGACCCGATATTTACGTATTCAATGGCTGCAACAAGAACAATTAATTTATTTAGATCAGCAACAACAGACCTTCGAACTGGCTTTTTTTCCGAAGCAGCGTGGTTTATTTGAATTTGGTGCGATGAAAATTTATTCGACCTATCCTTTAGGTTTGGTGCGAGCGTGGACTTATTTATATCCAAAACAAAAAGTGTGGATTGCACCTAAAGCGCATGATTGGCAAAAAGAACATAAAAATCAACCAACCAATGCGAACGATAGTTTAGATGAATTTAAGGAGCTTAGGGCCTTTCAACAAGGCGATTCTTATCAAAATGTGGCATGGAAGCAAGTTGCTCGAGGACAGGGCTTTTTTATCAAAATGTTTGAGGCTCAAACAAATCATCAACATTTAGAAATTGATTATCAAAAAATCCCTGCACAAAGTCATGAGGAAAAATTAAGCTTTATGATGGGATTAATTGAGAAATGTGAACAACTTGGTCATGATTATGCATTGATACTGCCACATGCAAGATTAGAAAGTGGTCAGGGGCAGATGCAGCTTCTTCAAGCAAAACTTCTACTTGCACAGGCCTAAGATTATGACCAAACAAATCTATTTTTGCATTTTAGCTGTATTGGCATTTGTATTAATTGGGCAAGTGGCTTTTATTCCTGTGACATTGAGTGGGTTGTGGGGCGTTATTTGGCTTATATTGGTATGGCGATATAGCAAACAAAAAATTTCACCATTTCCACGCTTATTTTTAGTTTTTTTCTCTTTATTATCTTTGGGTCTTATTTATTTAAATTATCAAACTTTACTGGGAGTAGAAGCTGGAGTCACATTTTTAAGTACGTGTTTATTTGCGAAAAGTTTGGAAGCCAAGAATACTCGTGATTTATTGATTGTATTTAACTTTGCCTTATTCGTCAGTGCCAGTTTATTGTTACATAGTCAGGCATTCTGGATGGCTGTCCTTGTTTTTTCAGCATTTGTGATATGTTTGATGGGGTTGTATCGGATTCAAACTGGTCTATTTAACCAGCATCAATTATTATCCAATCAGTTAAAAAATGATGTTAAACAAATTCTAAAGTTTGTCGGGATTGCGACACCGTTCTTTATTATATTATTTATTTTCTTTCCTCGGTTGCCACCTCTTTGGGCAATTCCTATTCAAAAGAATCAAGCCACTACTGGGATTAGCGATCGTATGTCTCCAGGAGACATTGCACAACTATCACAATCATCGGCTTTGGCTTTTCGTGTTGTTGCAGATATGAGACAACTACCAGATAGACAGGAGCTTTACTGGCGTGCTTTGGTTTTGGATGAGTATGATGGTACAACATGGACCAGTAGTTTTTATAATCAACAGATTAAAAGCGTAACTTCAAATTCTCAAGGAGTTGCCTATCAATACTTAGCTGCTGATGAACAGGCAAATTGGATCATGGGGTTGGAATATTCCATTCCACAAGAACGTTATTTACAACTGTATCAAGATGATAGTATACGCCCATCTAAACTTATTAAACGTAATCAACCTATCCAAATGTTTTGGTTGGGGCGTACATCAACATCTTCTACTTTGTTATCATCACGTCAAATTGAATTTAATACTCGATTTGATCATGATCGTGATCAAAAAGCACAGCAATTAGCCCATCAACTGTTTGAACAAAGTCAGAAACAGCCTGAGAAATATATTAAAAAGGTGCTGAATTGGTATGGAGACCATAACTTCGTTTATACCTTGGCACCAGGTACACTTGGCAGTGATCGTATAGATCAATTTTTATTTTATAGTCGAAAAGGTTTTTGTGAGCATTATGCCTCTAGTTTTGTGATGTTAATGCGTTATGTTGGAATTCCTGCAAGAGTTGTCACAGGTTATCAGGGTGGGCAGTTTGCATTAGATAGAGAAAGTTGGGAAGTACGCCAACTTGATGCACATGCTTGGAGTGAAGTGTATCTAGATGGTGAATGGCAAAGAATTGACCCTACAGCAATCATTGCACCACAACGTATAGATTCAGGAATGCAAGATTATTTAAGTCAATATCAAAACATCTGGGGGAATGGGGGAAGTCATTCATGGCAACTACAGCAATTTAAATTTTTAACAAATATACGTATTTGGAGCGATTATTTAAGCTATCAATGGCAAGCTAAAGTTGTAGGCTATGATGCGGATAAACAAAAAAATTGGTTATCTAAGCTAGGCTTTAATTCGAGCTATAGTTATGCATTTTTATTAATTATTGCTATTGCCGCGATTTTGTTTATTTACATTGGTGTCTATTGGTGGAGGAATCTAAGTCAAAAAGAGAATTATGAAAGAGCAGTATTATCATTCCAAAAGCAATTGCCTAAACATTTGCATAAAAGATCAGAGGAAACATTTCAAGTTTGGATGCAGCGTTTATCAAGTGTAGATAGTGATCAAAAATCATTTCATCAAGTAGTTGTGTTATATCAAAAAATTGTGTTTTTAGAACAGAATACTCAGCAAAATATTCAAGAATTTAAGAAACTGCTTAAAGTCTGTGCTATCGCAATTAAACAATCTCAAAAAAACTTGTGAAGCTGATTAAAAATGAATATTATGCTCTCATTCTAGGTGTATAGCTCAGTTGGTTAGAGCGCTACGTTGACATCGTAGAGGTCTCCAGTTCGAGTCTGGATATACCTACCAAGATTTTAATAAAAAAGCCCTAAGTTTATAAAATTTAGGGCTTTTTTATTAATACCACAAATATTTGCTTAGAAGAATAACTCGGTAACTGGGTTGAATTGCAATTTAGAATGAGTTTCTTATACTAATTATACTTGAACAATTTTTATCAGATATTAGAATCTTGACTCAGCCTGATATTGGTGCTAATTTAATCAATAAAGAAGTCATATACTATTTGGGATTTAAGAGAAATCTTGCCTAAATGAACAAAGATATGATGACCTGAATACACAGCTAACAACGAACGAAACAATTCTGATTGTTTTTAAAAATGTTCAAGGTTGTAGAAAAGCCCGTTAATCGGGCTTTTTTAATGCCCATTATTTTTAAAGCAAATTTACGCTATAGTTTGTCATAAGGATTAGGATAGCGATAGGGAATTGTGATGCTGATATTTATGATTATAGTGATTGTTATTAGTTTGATTTTATTGTTCTTTTTTGCCAAGAAAACTGATCCTACACAAGATAATTTTGATTATAGCCAGCCATATTCATCAACAACCTCCTCATATGATTCTTCTCAAAATAATGATTTCAGACGTTCTGATGAATGTAGCTCAAATGATGATTCGAGCTCAGACTCAAGTAGTTGTGATAATAGCAGCAATAATGATTAGAAAAAGCTTGTACCCCATGAGGGGCAAGGGGTACAAGATAAACTGAGTTTAATTAAGGTAGATCAAACCAAATCATTTGGCTGTCTTGCAATGCAGTAATGGTTGCAGTTTCATCGAATACTAAAGCATCACCTGCTTTAACCAAATGATCGGCGATCATCACTTCACCTGAAATCACATGCACGTAGTTCACTTTTTTTTGTGCTGTAATTTCTAAATGTTGATCTTTTTCAATGACAGCAGTTTTCACTTCCGCATTTTGACGAATCGACATTGGCGCAGATGTATCACCAGCAATCAAATGCCATTGGTTTGGATGGTCTTTTGGATT
This sequence comes from Acinetobacter sp. SwsAc4, assembly GCF_013391535.1. NCBI lineage: Bacteria > Pseudomonadati > Pseudomonadota > Gammaproteobacteria > Moraxellales > Moraxellaceae > Acinetobacter > Acinetobacter sp. SwsAc4. The sequence continues at coordinate 30,109 of NZ_JACAXC010000020.1, read as the reverse complement.
CAGCTGAATTTGCTGATAGGTTGGTTCGGCATCTTGCACATTCGGTTGAATCCAAATCTGTAATAGATGCACCGCTTTATCATGCTTGTTCATTTCACTGTGGGTGACCCCAGTTCCAGCACTCATCAATTGCCATTCACCCGCATTGATCTGACCTTCATTGCCCATACTGTCTTTATGGGAAATAGTGCCATCAAGTACGCAGGTTAGGATTTCCATGTTGTCATGGGGATGAGTACCGAAACCATTATGTGCAGCAACTGTATCATCATTGATCACGCGAAGGGCACTGACACCCATATATTTCGGGTTGTACCAGCTACCAAATGAAAAGCTATGGTAGGTGTCTAACCAACCTGCTTTGACATGACCACGATTTTCACTACGATGTAGATAAGCATTCATCTTTCATCTCCCAATTATTATGTTTTGCTTAATGACTATATTATTGATTCATAATGAAGATAAATAGTCTTTAATTGCGACATATTGTTCTATAAATGAAATGATTGAGTATTTAACTTTTTATTTCAAATAATAAAAAAGGCTGAATCAAACATTCAGCCTTTTTAAGTGGGCAAATTAATTTACCCATCTTTTATTTTGATTTATTTTCTAGCTGTGGAATTGCAGAACCTTGGCCAACAGCAAGTAAACCCGTTTTAGTATAGATACCGAGTTTTGCACGGGTATCGGTAATGTCGAGGTTACGCATAGTTAACTGACCGATACGATCCATTGGTGTAAACATCGAATCACCTTTCTCCATGGTCAAACGCTCAGCTTCATAGGTGAGGTTTGGAGATTCAGTGTTCATGATGGTGTAGTCATTACCACGACGTAATTCTAAAGTCACTGTACCTGTAATCGCTTTAGCAACCCAACGTTGTGAAGTTTCACGTAGCATTAATGCTTGTGAATCGAACCAACGACCTTGGTAAAGTAGGCGACCTAAACGTAAACCGTTAATACGGTATTGTTCAATCGTATCTTCGTTATGAATACCAGTCACTAAGCGCTCGTAAGCGATATGTAATAAAGCCATACCTGGTGCTTCATAGATACCACGAGATTTCGCTTCGATGATACGGTTTTCAATTTGGTCAGACATACCAAGACCATGACGACCACCGATACGGTTAGCTTCTAAGATCAGCTCAACAGGATCTTCAATACGCTGGCCATTTAATGCAACAGGGAAACCTTCTTCAAAAGTAATTGATACTTCTTCTGCATCAATTTTTACATCTTCTTTCCAGAAAGCAACGCCCATAATTGGGTCTACGATTTTGATACCTGCATTGAGGTATTCTAAATCCTTAGCTTCGTGAGTAGCACCCAACATATTAGAGTCAGTTGAATACGCTTTTTCCTTTGACATTTTATAGTCAAAACCGTTGTCGATTAAGAATTGTGACATTTCCGCACGACCGCCTAACTCATCAATAAAGGTTTGGTCTAACCACGGCTTATAAATTTTAAGCGCTGGGTTGGTCAATAAACCATAACGATAGAAACGTTCAATATCGTTGCCTTTATAAGTTGAACCATCGCCCCAGATGTTGACGTCGTCTTCTTTCATCGCCGTTACAAGCATCGTACCTGTTACTGCACGACCCAAAGGTGTGGTATTGAAATAAGGAACACCGCCAGTACTAATGTGGAATGCGCCACATTGAATTGCTGCAATACCTTCAAGCGCAAGTTGTAAACGACAATCGATTAATCGAGCTTTGACTGCGCCGTATTGTTCAGCTTTCTTTGGAATTGCATCATAGTCATCTTCATCAGGTTGACCCAAGTTTGCAGTATAAGCATAAGGCTCTGCGCCTTTTTGCTTCATCCACAATAAAGCTGCTGAAGTATCGAGACCACCAGAAAAGGCAATCCCAACTTTTTTGCCTACAGGTACGTGCTGCAAGATAGTTGCATTATCAGTCATTGCTTATCCTAACTTTTATGAGTAAAGACTCCGAATAGGTAGTCTTGAGAATAAAAAATCGGAATTATTGTAACACTTTTCATAGAGCTTGTTTTCCTGAAAGAAAAACTAAGTAGAAAAATTATGTTCTAATATATTTGATTTTGGTTTTTTAGATTGGAAATCAAAATAGTTACATTACTTTTGACTTTAGTGTCAGCATTTTCTTGAAAAGAGTCATAAACACATATAAAAATTCAGTTAAAGTACTATGCAACAAGTTGCAAAGCCAATAAATACAGAAGGAATATCATGACTAGCTATGCAAATATTTTAAAGCCATTACATCTCGGATTTACGACCATTAAAAACCGTGTGGTCATGGGGTCGATGCATTCAGGCTTGGAGGATCGTTTTTTTAATTATCCTAAACTTGCTGCTTATTTTGGTGAACGTGCCAAAGGTGGGGTTGGCTTAATCATCACAGGTGGGATTTCACCCAACCGTCAAGGCTGGTTATTACCTGCGGGCGGTACCATGAACAGTCTGGCAGATATTCCTCATCACCGTCTGGTTACACATGCTGTGCATAAGCATGGCGCAAAAATCCTGATGCAAATCCTGCATTCAGGTCGTTATGGTTATCATCCATTTTCGGTTTCTTCATCCCCAATTCAGGCACCTATTAATCCTTTTAAACCGCGTCAAATGTCGGATGCCCAGATTTTGGCAACTATTGAAGATTATGCCCGTTGTGCAAGTCTGGCAAAAAAGGCAGGCTATGATGGTGTGGAAATTATGGGTTCTGAGGGTTATTTAATCAATCAGTTCCTGAGCAGTCATGTCAACAAGCGTACAGACCGTTGGGGTGGCGATATTGAAAACCGTATGCGTTTTCCCGTGGAAATCGTCAAGGCGATTCGTGCCAAAGTTGGTGAAAAATTCATTATTTGTTTCCGCCTGTCCATGCTTGATTTAGTGCATGATGGCAACACCATGCAGGAAGTGATCGTAGTAGCAAAGGCACTTGAAAAAGCAGGCGTGACTTTATTAAATACAGGGATTGGCTGGCATGAAGCACGTATCCCAACGATTGTCACTTCTGTACCTCGTGCTGCATTTGTGGATTATACCGCCGAAGTTAAACAGCATGTTTCAGTACCAGTGATTGCGTCAAACCGTATCAATATGCCAGATGTTGCTGAAGAGATTGTTGCTTCAGGACAGGCGGATATGGTGCAAATGGCACGACCATTCCTCGCTGATCCATACTGGGTCAATAAAACTGCAACCAACCGTGTGGATGAAATTAATACCTGTATCGCTTGTAATCAGGCGTGTTTGGATCATGCCTTTAAAAATGAGCGTGTCTCTTGTTTAGTCAATCCACAGGCATGTTTTGAAACAGAACTGGTTTATATCAAAACCAAGAAACCAAAACGTGTTGCGGTTGTGGGTGGTGGTGTTGCAGGCATGTCGGCTGCAACAGTGGCGGCAAGTCGTGGTCATGCCGTAACCTTGTTTGAAGCCAATAATGATGTGGGCGGTCAGTTTAATCTAGCAAAAGTTGTTCCTGGAAAAGAAGAATTTCATGAAACCATTCGTTATTTTAAAGTTCAACTCAAACAGACAGGTGTGGATGTTCGCTTAAATACTAAGGTCAATCGTGAACAGTTGGAACGTGAAGGCTTTGATGAAGTGGTGATTGCAACAGGCGTAGTGCCACGCGCCTTAAAAATTCAGGGTAGTGACGCACCACAAGTCTTGTCTTATGCAGAAGTACTAAAAGGCGCTAAGGTTGGTCATAAGGTTGCTGTGATTGGTGCAGGTGGTATTGGTTTTGATGTGTCAGAGTTTTTACTAAAACCACCCCATCAACCACAGCCACAACCATTGGCAGAATGGCAACGCGAATGGGGCGTTGATCCAAACCCTAATTATATTTCTGAAGGCGGTGTACAACGTCCAGAAGTTGAAATGCCTGTACGTCAGATTTATTTATTGCAACGTAAAACAACGCCGTTGGGTATTGGCTTAGGTAAGACTTCAGGCTGGGTACATCGTGCACAATTGAAAAAGCATGCTGTTCGTATGCTTCGTGGTGTGCAATATAAGGCTGTAACTGACGAAGGCTTATGGGTTGAGCATAATGGCCATGACCAGTTATTGCGTGTGGATACCATTGTGGTGTGTGCAGGTCAGGAATCAGTAAAAGATTTAGTACCGTATGAGAATGAAACCACATTGGCAAAATATCATGTGATTGGTGGTGCAAAGTTAGCAGGTGAGCTGGATGCCAAGCGTGCAATCCGCGAAGGGGCAGAATTGGCCGCTAAACTCTAATAATTGATGAAACATTATGCATTTAAATACATTGCAGTTAAATTTCTCTTGAATAAAGAGGGCAAGCTTTGTATTCTTACGCACATGGAAGCGTGGCAGAGCGGTTTAATGCACCGGTCTTGAAAACCGACGAGGGTGTGAGTCCTCCGTGAGTTCGAATCTCACCGCTTCCGCCAAATATCTAAATAAGCCCTTGTTTTTACAAGGGCTTATTTTTTATCTATGTGTTTACCCCTCAACCTACCCCTCATCAAACTTTGGATTGAGTCGAATGATTTAGTACTCCATAGGATACGAACAATGAGTAATGATCTGTACTTTCAGTGTAAGCTTTAAAGATCATAGCGTAATAAAGAAAGCCAAATTTCATACCTATTTTCGGTAATATTAGGATATATAGTTATCAACATCATCTACAGTTTTAGGTTGGAGTGTTGAGACGGGCTTTTTTGGTGGTTGAGATGTTTCATTCTTTTTTGCGATTTTTTTCCTGTTATCTACTGGTCTTTTGTCAAAGTTTCTTTTATTCCATGTACTTTGTATTTTTTCTAAAACCTTATAATATGCTTTTGAATCAATAAAAAACCAAAAGTTTAATTGTAAAAGCACCAGTTCTTTTTTTTCTTCTAATGTTACTGGTGTATAGGGAAACTGTGTTTTTTTATCAAGGTAATTGTATAGCCATTCAACAAAGGTCTTATTTGATATTTTCTTGTTGATAATAGTACGTGATATTTTTTGTATATCATCATAATCTTTTATTAATAATACTATTGCGACTAGTTTAATAGGTTTTAAAAAATCATCTCTATATCTATTATTAAAATCTAAGATAATTTTTTTATTAGCTTGAATAATTGGGTTTTTAAATACTTCCTTACTTGGGAGTGAAGGAAGAATTTTATAAAGATCATGCTCATATTCATGTTTTTCAGAAAGCTCATGGTCATATTCATGTTTTTGGGAAAGAAAAGCACTTATTTCTGACCGAATTTCATTTAAATCATCTCTATTATTTTTAATAGTAGTTAAATAAAAATTAGCAAAATTTTTATCATTATTTATTAGGGTTAATAATCTTTTTAATTCTAGGTTAAATACAATATCAACCTCCAATTTCATATACTCAATCAACTTTTGGAAAAAAAATTCTCGGTCCAATTCGGTTGATATATTTTGATGAATTAACCTTGTGAGGTTTGTTATTGTAATTTGTCTGACTTCTTTAAGAGAGGTTAGATTTTCTAGTTCTATCAGTATTTCTTCAAAATCTCTAATTGAGTAGCGACCTATGATGCGTTCTGCATGGCGGATTAGATGACCATGAATCCAAATGTTCATGACAGGATCATAGCTGTTGAGTTTCTTCTTGAACTGCTCTGAATAAGATGGTTTGGTCGTCATTTTTATATTTCTATACAGTGTCTAAATTGCTAATAGAGTAGTAAGAATTTTTTAAGAAAATGGTATGAAATTGGTTAGAGTAGCGTAACTTTTAAGTAAGAAATGAGTAAGAATTTATCTGATCTAGCACTGGTTAAACATGGGATTTTCCCACTATTTAGATACTTTAAGCTGAAAATTTTTCTATTAACAGTATTTTATAAGCTCTTATGTCAGAAAAGTCAATGTGTGCTTATCTACTATAATTGGTTAAGAGAGATTCCAGATCCATTGGAATACATATCATCTCCATGAACACAATTCAGTGTTCATACTAAATAGGAGAAATGGATATGTCTACTCAATGTCCTTTGTGTCAATCGACACACATCAGTAGTAAAAATTATGGTCGTAAAATAGGAGGTACGGTAGGCACAACTGCTGGAACAGTGGGTGGTGTAACCACAGCTTTATCTACTGCTCAGGTGGGAGCAACGCTTGGTATGTTTGCAGGACCTGTTGGTTCAATCTTTGGTGCGCTTGCAGGTGCTGCAATCGGTGGTTTAGTTGGTGGAGTTGCAGGTTGTACTGCGGGTACAGCATTAGGAGAAATGGTTGATGAAAATATTCTGGATAACTTTCAGTGCCTAACGTGTGGTCATTGTTTCAACCATACAGCGCAATGATTCATATCCTTTATGCAATTCCTAGAGGATTGAACGATACTTCTATCTAATACATGACCAGCCCTTTTAGGGCTGGTCATGTTGTTATAGCCAGTTTTAAGTTTTGGTTTGAAATGCTGCTTTGGAACAAGTCATTTACCTAAGCCTACCAATCCCATGTTAAAAAATGATTCCAACGCTAGTTGTTATAGAGGAGTACGCAGAATAGAGGATTCATAACTTTCCTAATACGAATCCCACTGTTGTAGTCCTTGAAATTGAAGCAATTTAATCTCAATGGAGAACCGCTATGAACAACTTGGCAACCACACATAATATAGAGCCTGTAGCTACAGTGAAGAAGATCATCCGTTTAAAACGAGTGATTGAGCTGACAGGACTTTCACGTTCCACCATATATGATCGGATTAATCCAAAGTCCAAACGTTATGACATCAGTTTTCCAAAGTCCATCAAGCTAGGGACATCACATCTCAGTACAGGAGCGGTGGGATGGATTGAATCAGAGGTTCAGGATTGGATTCAGCAACGTATCCAAGCCAGTCAATCAGCATAGCCATCTCATTATCACTGCATAATTCAACAGCAGTATTTGATCCCCACATTCTAAATTAAAAAATCCTCCAATGTAGTGTGATGTCTAGTGGTTAAGGCTATTCTCTTTAATCAATTCATAATGTAAAAGTACCCAAAGTATTCTGGTACTTATATTATTAATATACTACTACTCTAGTTACTATAATAAGACCATCTAGTTATTCTTATGAAGTAATCTTATATCTACTTATAAGCCAGCCTGTTTATAAATCAATTATATTAAATATAGTTGATGGAATAGTTGTGTCTGATAAAAAGTAGATTTTAATAGGAAAGAGTGGGCATCACGTTACTTGGTAATAACCGAGTAAACAAACATGATTAATCTATACAAGCAAGATCTGCTAAATCAATTAAGTGATGATGAATACCAACTTTGGTGTCATGATTTGGCTGTGATTAAGCGAGTGGTTACAATGATCACATCATTCAAATCATTTGAAGAAGTATTCCTCAATACAAAGAGTTATTACATTCCTGACTATTGGAAAGACGGAAATCTAAAATATATAGATCATTACCAGCCCTATAGAAATTTGGCAGACTTAGCTGATAATTTTCTTTATGGCATCTCTGTAATGGATCGAGTTGAGAAGTATTATCCACTGGAATATTACCCCTTACACTTACGTGTGTTTATTGAGTGGATTGAGCGATATACCTTTGAACGTACGCAATATAATCCAAAAAACTTATCTAGGACTTTGGTAGAGCGATTGAATGACTGTATCTATGATATTCGTCAGGATATGAAGTCATTAAGGCATACAACTGAATTAAAAAGGATGAGAGAACAGAGTTTGCGGCAGAAAAGAAGTATGGAAAAGTACATTGATCAGCTACTGCTACGTTTTTCCCGTTTAATTGCAATAAGGGTTGACTTTGGTTATCGGGAGGATGCAGAGGCGAGCTATGAACTGATCAGCGAGCACCGTGAGAAACTGCTTCGCTATCTACGAGAAAGACATTGTGGCGATGCCTTTGCAGGCTTTATCTGGAAACTGGAATATGGGCTGAGAAAATCTTATCACCTCCACACAATCATTTTTCTGGATGGTTCCAAGGTACAGGAGAGCATTTCACATGGCAAACTGATTGGACAGCACTGGATTGATGAAATTACTGAGGGAGAGGGTGTTACCTACAACTGCAATGCCCATATGGATAAATATCAGCATTGTGGTCTAGGACGTGTGGACTATCATGATCGAAGAAAGATTGAGAATTTGAAATATGCCTGTCGTTATTTGACTAAATATGATGAATTTCTTGAATTGGTTCATTATGGTTATCAGGCAGAGCAACACTATCATCAGGATGATCCCTTGAGTCAGCAGATCACTTCCAAGCTAGGTCGTGTATTTGGGACAGCGAGACTGCCACCTTATGTTCCACAGTTGGGACGACCAAGAGCCAAGAAATAACAAATAAGCAACTTTTAGGAATAAGTCTATAGCCTTTGTGGCTATAGGCTTTAGGTCTATTAGAGTGAACTGAAAATTATTTCAGATACATATCATTGTCATGAACATTCAACAACTTGACCTTAAATTAAGGAGAACATTCATGGCACATTTAGTTGAAACAATGGCATTCGTTGGACAAACCCCTTGGCATGGTCTGGGCAATGCACTAACCCCAAACCAGCCGCTAGAGGTCTGGGCAGAGCAGGCAGGCATGGACTGGCGGATTGAATCCTCCGATGTTAGTTACATGGCACAGAACCATCGGGGGCAGAGCATTATTATGCCTTTTGAGGAGCAACGTGTACTTTATCGTTCCGATACCCATGCACCGTTATCGGTGGTGAGCCAACGCTTTCAGGAAGTACAGCCGATGGAGATATTAAATTTCTATCGTGACCTCACCGAACAATCAGGCTTTGAACTGGAAACCGCAGGGGTACTCAAAGGTGGTAAAAAGTTCTGGGCACTGGCACGAACAGGACAAAGCGCAGCTTTAAAAGGAAAAGATGTCAGTAATGGTTACATTTTATTGGCAACTGCCTGTGATGGTACATTGGCAACAACAGCTCAATTCACATCTATCCGTGTGGTGTGTAACAATACTTTGGCGATTGCACTCAAAGGACAAAACACCAGTGCAGGTGTGGTGAAAGTTCCACACAGTACCAAGTTCGATGCAGAGAAAGTCAAACAACAACTCGGTATTTCAGTTCGTGCATGGGATGAACACATGTATGAAATGAAACAACTAAGTCAGCGTAAGGTGACTCAACAAGAAGCAGCAGCCTATTTCGATGCGGTATTCAACAATACCAGTCTGAGCATTGCGGAACAGGATGAAAGCATTATTCAGTTCTATCGAAATGCAGCCATGCCAAATCAATCCAGCCCAACTAGATCAGACAATAAATCCGAACCAAACAGACGTGCCATGTCTAAAGTCATGACTATGTTTAACGGGCATGGACGAGGGGCAGAACTCAGTTCAACCAAAGATACGGCTTATGGATTACTGTGCGCCATTACTGAGTTCACCGATCACGAGCGTCGAGCCATGAGTACTGATCATCGACTCGATTCAGCATGGTTTGGGGCGGGTGCAGCCATTAAGCAACGAGGACTTGAACAAGCACTTCGAATGGTGGCTTAAAACGATTTGACTCACTGAAATTATTTTCAGTTTTATTTAAGCTTAGCCAATTAATTTAAACATACGGTAAAGCCGTAACAAGCATTGCAATTCTCATTTCGCCACATCATCCCCGATGTGGCTTTTTTTATGCCCGAAATTCAGCTTTTACGCTTTTACTCATACAGGAATATTTCTAATGAATAGCCATACTCAAATTCAAAACACACTAAATAACCCGTCATTACAACCTTATTCACCAAACCTGAATCCAACCACTCAAAACTCATCGACTCAACAGGTTGAAGTCGGAACTCGAACTAAACGTGATCGACCGAATACGCAACCACGAAAAACTAAAACCCCTGTAGCCAAACGTATTGCCAACACCAAGCAGATGAATTACCAACAATGGCTTGAAGTCAGAAAACAGGGCATTGGCAGCAGCGATGCCGCTACCGCCTGTGGATTGAATCCGTATATGTCGATGCTGGAACTGTGGATGATCAAGACAGGACGGATGCAACAAAACATCGAGGATGAAAGTGCAGGCTATGCACCTTTATATTGGGGTAAACAACTTGAACCATTAGTCGCTGAATATTACAGCATGCATACCAACAATAAGGTGCGTCGAGTCAATGCAGTGCTACAGCATCCTGATGAAGACAAACACTTTATGTTGGCGAACCTTGACTATGCCGTGGTGGGCAATGATGAAGTTCAAATCTTGGAATGTAAAACTGTAGGGGAATATGGTTCTAAGTTATGGCGAGATGGTGTGCCTTTATATGTCCTCTGCCAAGTGCAACATCAACTGGCAGTGACAGGTAAACAGGCAGCGCATATCTGTACCTTGATCTGTGGACATGAAAGTAAAATCTTTAAAGTGACCCGTAATGAAACCGTGATTCAGCATATCATTAGTGCAGAACGTCACTTCTGGCAATGTGTGGAATCGGATATTCCACCGAGTGTCGATGCTTCTGACTCAGCAGCCAAAGCCTTGCAGCAGCTTTACCCTGAGCAGATACCATTAACAGTGGAAGATCTGACTCAAAATGAACAAGCCAACTACCTATTTAACCAATTGCTTGAAGAGCGACATAAGGTTGAGCGGCACCAACAGTATTTTGATGAACTCAAACATCAACTGCAAATGATGATGAAAGAGGCAGAAAGGGCTGTGTTTGTTGGTGGTTCAGTAACATGGAAGAAAGCACAGGACTCAATCAGCCTAGATAGCAAATCACTCCTTAAGCAGCATCCTGAATATCTACAGCAGTTCCCACAAACCAAAGTGGGAACACGAAGATTTCAGATTTATCCCAACGGTGGATGACCAACAATTCTCACTGTCTATCATCATTCACTTAAACTCAAACGGCAACCAAAATCAACTGATCCCATACCCCAAACAAGTATGGGATTTTTTATGCCCAAAATTTTAAACAGCTATAAAGAGGACATCACCATGATTAAAGGCTTAGCAATTACACCACCCGTTTTAGGTCGTATTAGCATCGGCAAAATTGTCGAAAAGAATGGAAAACGACTCCCTGAAAAAGATGACCAATTTACCATTACCAGCCAAATCCAGAATAAGGATGGCTGGGTGAAACATCCACTGGATGAACAGTTACGTGCCAAAGCACCTAATCAAAATCAAAAGCTCAGAAGCATTCCCGTCCGTATGATCTTCAATGATCCCGAATTGAATCTACGGGCAGAGTACAGTCTGTTTGACCGACAAACTGGACGCTTAATCTGTTCAGGGAACGGAGAAACCTGTCAGCGACTTGGGCAAAACGGCATAGAACAACATCCATGTCCATCGCCTGATTTATGTCCGATGGCACAAGGTGGACTATGTAAACCCTATGGCAGACTGTATGTGAATTTAGATGAGTCGGACGAATTAGGGACATTCATCTTTAGAACCACAGGTTTTAACAGCATCCGTACTCTGGCAGCACGCTTACGTTATTACAGTTCAGCGTCAGGTGATTTACTTTCATGTTTGCCATTGCAACTGACTTTACGAGGTAAAAGCACCACGCAAAGCTACCGCACTCCGATTTATTACGTGGATTTAACTTTGCGGGATGGAACCAATTTGCAGGAAGCGATTAGCAATGCCAAGCAAATCAGTGAACAAAGCAAGGCAGCAGGGTTTTATCAGGAAGCATTAGATCATGTGGCGCGTCAGGGATTTGCCAATGCCAAGTTTGAGGTAGGAGGTGAGGAAGGGTTGGATATTGTTGAGTAGTTTTACAATGATGAATCTAAGCCACAACAACATGAACAATTTCATAATTTTACTCATGTTCAAGATATTCAAAAAAGGGTTGCAGCAGTCGGTTCAAGCTCTGAATTAAATACTGTTGGGGGCTAAGAAGCCCCCAACAGTAATATTGCTACTATTTTTTATTAAAAAATTTCTCTGTACACGACAAATTTCATAGGGCCCTTGTCCTATCAGGCTTTTTCTTCCTTAAAATTGCGAGCACTTTCTTAAATTCTTCTTTTTTTCCAAAACCAATCAAACGTAGAATAGCCATTTGAACATAGTCCAAACCGTATCGAAATAAACTTACTGAAAGTCGTCCATGCTTCTTTATTTTTATCGCTTTTTTTCGATCATGTTGCCATTCACCTGTTAAATAGCACCAACAGAAACCGATAGCTAGTACTGCTATCAATTTCTTGACTCGTCTAGGGTCTGTTAAACGAGTATTTTCAAGATTGAATCCACGTCCTTTGAGACAACTAAATAAGGTTTCGATTTCCCAGCGTAATGCATAATCACGAATAGCAGAAGCATTAAACATAGGAGAAACAACAAGTAAAAGTTCTCCATCTTCTAATCGTAGCGCACTAATATACAGTTTCACTCGACCAACCCAAATACGTCGTTTACGACATTCAGTTTGACCAACTTGAAGATGACGAAATAAATCACTAATTTTATGATTCTTGGCTAAGTGATTGGTCACAATGAAGTTTTTTTAACACGTATACAGAAGTTAATGTCATTTTCAATTCACCATGTAAACCATTTCTCACCGATAAACTCTCTGTCTGCGGACACATTCACAATACGGTCTTTACCAAAAATGGAGATAAAGCGTTGAATCAAAGCAATACGCTCTTTTGTATCTGAATTTCCACGTTTATTGAGCAATGTCCAAACAATAGGTATCGCTATTCCACGATAGACGATGGCTAACATCAAGATATTGATATCTCGTTTTCCCCATTTCCAATTGGTTCTATCTAAAGTCAGTTGCACTTTGTCGAATGAAAACATATTGAAAATCAACTGAGAAATTTGACGATAATCAAAATACTGATCTGCAAAGAAGCGTTGTATACGTCGATAAAATGATTGTGGTGAGCACTTGATGGGTAAGGCTTTAGATGCGGAAGAAAGATTACATGTCTGTTTTACAATTAATGCCAGCATAATCAGTGTAAAACATTTTACATGTGACTTGTTCCACTTTAGATATTTGTTTAAGATGAGATGTAACTCATTGAAATGTGTCATCATATTCGTCGTCAGAAAACAAGTATTATGCCATTATTTCAATGAGTTATCTTCTTTTGTCGTGTACAAAGAAAAAATTTGAACTACTTATTGAATCAATAAACATTACTTAAGTATCGTTTATTTGGAGGGCGGTAGTACGTTAGGCTTTTGTAACATTAATCCATTTATAACTTTTTGTTGTCTACTATCCTCATTACGTAGTTGTTTATCTTTGGAATGATGGTCATCTTTATTCTCATCAACTTTGGTATCGCCATGGTTATGATCAGTAATATTACGTAATTCAGTATCATCTAAGGAGCGAATCGTTTTTGAAGTGCTAGGTTCAGCCCAAGATATTGTATTTAAAAATATGAGAAATAATAAATTGTACTTCATCCATGAAGTCATAGCGTGATCCTTTTTTACTCAATACCGACTACAGTGGTGATATAACCAGTGGCTAAAAGAATTGATAGACCTAATGACATCTCAAATAAAATGGCATAGCCCAATTGTTTCGCAAATTTCGGGTCTTGTAAGCGAGGTGTGAAATACCATTTGTTAAAAGCGGCTAACAATAAAATACTTAGGACAAATACAATTTTAATAATAAATCCATGCCCATAAGGTGTATTGATTAGAGTATTAAAATCTTTAAAAAGTAATAAAGTAATGCTAAGACCACAAGCGATGAGTATTCCTACAATAAAGGCCGCTATTTGCCCAAATAGATGCATACGTTCTTTGAGTGGTAAGCCATTAATTTTTTTGCTTGTTTTCCATAAAGGATAAAGTGATCCCATCCATAAGGATATTACAAGTACATGTATTGATAATAAAGCTTGAGCGAATAAGGGTAAATTCGTGACATGACCTAATTGGGAAAAACTAAAAACAATAGGTAAGAGTAAGATGGTAAAGATTAACCCTTCAACTTTAGAAAACTGATTAGTTCTTCTGCTTAATTTCACGAGCATAAATAAAAATAAAAGCAGAAAACCCACTGATCGTATGATATGGGTATGGCCAATTGGAGTGTTAATTACTAGATTTATATAGTTAGTATCCCACATACCAGATAGTCCAGTATTGGCAAAACTTCCGATGAGAAGGAAGAATCCTAGAATACTGGAAATTAGTCCTAATGCTGTGCCAAGAGTTATGTATTTCAGAATAGTTTCCTTTATTTCTACATAACGTCCAAGTAAGAAGTAGGAGAAAGTACCACCAACAACAAATGCAATACCTAAATATAAAATGACTTTAACAAGCCATGATGCATATATCCAAGATTCAGGAATCATAATTTTCTCCATCGTAATAGCAACATGCCAGCAGTTCGCTGGCATGTTGCTATTAGCACTTGATTTTTATTTTGCTGATTTAATGGTGAAATTATATTCGCCATTCATGTTGTGGCCATCCGCTCCCATTGTGGTCCACACGACTGTATATTTTCCTTTTTTTAGTTTAGGTGCAGCGACGTCAAATGATTTTTTCATATCATGAGTTATTTTATAATTTAAAGGAATGTCCTTACGTTGTGCATCAAGCAACTTGACGTTCATTAACATAACTTCTTCACCAAAATTCAAAGTTATATTTTTCGGTTGGCTAGCTACAGATGCATTAATAGCAGGTGTTGCACTTTCAAGTTTCACATGTGCGAATGCACTTGAAGTAGCTACAACCATAGTCGTGCCTACGAGTACGTTACGTAGAGTAGACATTTTATTTTGAAAAATTTTCATTTCTTCATCCTCTTTAAATTAATCTTGGGCCCAGTAATGACCGAATGAAATTCATTGATTGATAGCTTGGTCACCAACTTTGTAATCCTATTATCAAAGAAAGATAGAAACACTCCGATGACTTCAAAATTACATTTTTGTCATTTTAAAAATTGAAAAGTCACAAGTGCTACACTGACTATAAAGAAAATTTCGCTTATCTAATGATCAAGTAATAGGAAATTATTTACGTTTTAATCAATTTATTACTTTTAAAATTAAATATGAAGGAGGTTGTATGGACCATCATCATCACGAAGATAAAAATACACTTACTGATCCTGTCTGTGGCATGGCAGTAAAAGAAACATCTCAATTTTATGAAAAAGTTGACAGTAAAACTTTCTATTTTTGCAGTGAAAATTGCTGGTTAAAGTTTAAGAATGATCCTGCTTTTTATATTAATAAACTAGCAAAAGCGACTAATCCAAAAGAGATTGGGATAAATTCAATTGTGGTTGATCAGCCGATAAATGTGAATACTTCTACTATTTACACTTGTCCGATGCATCCCGAAATTCAACAAAATCACCCTGGGAATTGTCCTAAATGTGGTATGACTTTAGAGCCTTTACTTCCAAATCTGGATGAAGCTGACGAAAACCCTGAACTAAAAGATTTTAAAAGACGATTTTGGTATACCTTACCTTTAACTCTTATCGTTGTATTTTTAGCCATGTTTGGGCATCAGCTGAATTTATTTGATATGAAGATACAGAGTTGGATTGAACTCATTCTTACATTACCTATCGTTTTTTGGGCAGGGTGGCCATTTTTTGTTAGATGTTGGCAATCAGTTTTAAATCGGAGTCCAAATATGTGGACCTTGATTGGAATAGGTACAGGAGCTGCTTTTATATACAGCCTTGTTGGAACAATAGTACCTCAAGTATTTCCAGACTCATTTGTATCTATGGGGCGTGTTGCTGTATATTTCGAAGCCACAGCAGCCATTATTTCGCTGACCTTATTAGGCCAAGTTCTTGAGTTGAAAGCTCGATCACAGACCTCGGCAGCAATTAAATCTTTACTTGGGCTAGCACCTAAGACTGCAAGAAAAATAAATGACGATGGTAAAGAAGAAGATATTCCTCTTTCCCATGTACATGTTGGAGATTTGCTCCGAGTACGACCAGGTGAAAAGGTCCCTGTTGATGGAGTTGTTACTGAAGGGGCAAGTTCTATTGATGAATCAATGTTAACAGGAGAACCTGTTCCCGTTACAAAACGTGAAGGCGATCAAGTAATAGGTGCAACAATAAATATGAATGGTTCATTAGTAATGCGTTCAGAAAAGGTTGGATCTTCAACGGTACTGTCTCAGATCGTACAAATGGTATCGCAAGCTCAACGTTCTAAAGCGCCGATGCAAAGAATGGCAGATCATGTTGCAGGTTGGTTTGTTATGGTAGTTATTGCTATTTCTGTGCTTACATTTTTTGGTTGGGGGGTATTTGGCCCAGAGCCTAGTTGGGTTTACGGGTTAATTAATGCTGTCGCAGTGTTAATTATTGCTTGCCCATGTGCTTTAGGCTTAGCGACACCTATGTCAATTATGGTGGCAACAGGTCGTGGTGCATCGAATGGTGTACTTTTTCGTGATGCAGCTGCAATAGAAAATTTACGTAAGATTGATACTTTAATTATTGATAAGACAGGTACTTTAACTGAAGGCCAACCCTCATTCGATAAGGTTATCGCTCTTTCGGGCTATGAAGAAAATGAGGTACTTCGGTTAGCAGCTAGTCTGGATCAGGTGAGTGAACACCCTTTAGCTGATGCAATCGTACGTGCTGCCCGTGAAAGAGATCTTGTACTGTCTAGACCAACATCTTTTGAATCTGGCTCTGGGATTGGTGTTAAAGGAGAGTTAAATGGACAACAATTATCTCTTGGTAATACAGCATTAATGGAACAGCTGGGAATATCAGTTAAAGCATTTGTTCCCGAAGCTGAAAAGTTAAGAGCCGAAGGTGCAAGTGTCATGCATTTAGCTGTGGATGGAAAACTGATAGGGTTAATAGCTGTTTCAGATCCAATCAAAGCAAGTACACCTGAGGCTGTTCTTTCATTAAAAGATTCCGGTCTAAGAATCGTAATGGCTACTGGTGATGGATTAACAACAGCTAAGTCTGTTGGCGCTAGATTAGGTATTGATGAGGTTTATGGTGAGGTTAAACCCGCAGATAAATTAGAATTGGTTAAGAAATTGCAAAAAGAAGGAAGAGTGGTTGCGATGGCTGGTGATGGGATCAATGATGCCCCAGCTTTAGCTCAGGCTGATATCGGAATTGCAATGGGTACAGGAACAGATGTAGCAATGAATAGTGCCCAAGTTACTTTGGTAAAAGGTGACTTACGTGGTATTGAAATTGCTCGTTCTTTATCAGAGGCAACTGTTAAAAATATGAAACAAAACTTGATGTTTGCTTTCCTCTATAATGGATTAGGTATCCCTTTGGCTGCTGGTGTACTGTATCCATTTACTGGCTGGTTACTCTCGCCTATGATCGCAGCATTAGCAATGAGCCTAAGCTCAGCATCGGTAATTGGTAATGCTTTACGACTACGTAGCCAAAACTAAGTTTTTCTGACTACTCATTATTTTTAACTATTAAAGATGAGTAGTCAGTAGTTGTTTATTTTTATATAAGTGATTAATTTTTAAAAATAATTTTAAAAGTTATGCGGCCATTATGATAGTCTGCTCTAATTGTTGCGCCATGTACATCAAGAATGGATTTGGTAATTGCTAGCCCTAAGCCAGTACCTTCCTCAACTCGCTGTCTGGAAGCATCTGTTCTATAAAAACGGTCAAATAATCGATTTAGCTGGTCTGATGATAAAGGTGAGCTTTCATTCTCAATTGTAAAAACAGTTTTATCAAAGCTTTGTTGGCAATTGATTTTGATCACTGAATCTGTTTTTCCATATTTGATCGCATTTGATAATAGATTACTGAGTGCTCGACGTAACATTGAAGGATCGCCATTTACATAACCTAGACCAGTTTGTTCTAAAGTCATTTTCTTTTCAGAAGCAATAGCATCATAAAAGTCAAATAAAGCTGAAATTTCTTTGACCAAATCAATTCTTTGTAAGTTTGGTAAATGCAAACCGTGTTCGGCTTTGGCAAGGAATAACATATCTGAAACCATCCGAGCTAAACGTTCAAACTCTTCTAAGTTAGAAAAGAGAACTTCCTGATAAGTATTGATATCTCTACTACGGGATAAACATACTTGGGTTTGAGTCATCAAATTATTAATAGGTGTGCGAATTTCATGAGCAAGATCAGATGAGAAGTCTGATAATTTCTCTACAGCAGATTCCAGTCTATCTAACATATCGTTAAAAGCTATGGCTAAGGATCTAAGCTCTGTTGGCGTGTTTTCGACTTCTAAGCGTTCAGAAAGATGTTGAGCAGATATACCTTCTGCCACTTTTGCCATTTTTTGAACTGGGCGTAATCCTCGCCATGCAGCAAACCAGCCTAAAAACATTAAGCAGATAGTACCGACAATGCCAATGTATAATAACTGGCGCCTAAAATCATTTAAGAAATGCAAATGCTCGGATGTATCGATTCCAACAATAATTTGAGCTGTTGGAATGCTACTATTTCTATTAAAAGACTTTTTATAAGCTAATCCACGATAAGTTTTATTTTGTATTTTCCACTCTAACCAAGGAGTATGTTTAGATTTAATTAATGTCTGCGCTTTAATAAGTGCAGGGGCTGAACTAAAAATAATTTGACCTGTTGGTCGTTCAATTTGAACAATTAGATCATGATGACCAACTAAGGCGTCTTTTAAATATAAATTCAATTCTTGAGAATTAGAAGGATTCTGTTCTAATAGATTCTCTATAAGTTGAATTTTACCTTCTAATTGAGTTCGGTCTTGAGCTTCGAAATGATGCATTACGAGTTGATGAATAACTAGTCCCATAATCATTAGAATGATTACGGTAGATAGAGAAAAAATAATAGCTATACGAAAGCTGATTGCATTAAACAATTTACGAGTCATCTTCAACCTCTAGAACATAACCCATTCCCCGTATGTTCTGGATTAGCTTAGGGCTAAAGTTACTGTCAATTTTACTTCTCAAACGTTTAATAGCGACTTCTACGACGTTGGTATCACTATCAAAATTCATATCCCAAATTTGAGAAGCTATGAGTGCGCGAGGTAAAATTTCACCACGTCTACGCATAAATAATTCCATCAGCGCGAATTCTTTAGCTGTTAAGTCAATACGTTGCCCAGCGCGAGTGACGCGGCGTTTACGAAGATCAAGTTCAAGATCAGCAATTGTAATAAGGTTACTATCTTCTTTTTGTTGTCCCCGTCGGAGTAAGCTTTTAATGCGTGCTAATAACTCAGCAAAAGCAAAAGGTTTTACGAGGTAGTCATCAGCTCCCAAATCTAATCCCTTAACTCGATCTTCAATTTGATCACGCGCTGAAAGAAATAGAATAGGCATTGTCTTTCCGCTTTTGCGAATATCATAAATGATATTCCAGCCATCTAATTTTGGTAACATAACGTCCAAAATGATGAGGTCATATTCTTCGGAAAGTGCTTGATGTTTACCTGATAATCCATCTGTGACCCAATCCGTAATATACCCAGCTTCAGATAGACCTTGTTTAAGGTAGTCACCAGTTTTTTGTTCATCTTCAACTAGTAAGATTCTCATTGATAAAAATCCAATATCACTCATTAAGAATATAATAACGTTATAAATACGTGATTCTTTGTAGATTACAAAAATGTCATTTTCATGTCATATAGATGTTTGGTGGTAGCCTTTAAGGTATTTGTATAAAGTTAATTTTTGGAGCAAAACATGAAAACTCTATTCCGTCGTAGCTTAACTACACTTATGTGTATTGGAACTTTAATTGCAGGAACTCAGTCTTGGGCAGCCGATGCTAAACAGGGAACCACTGTAGTCACTGAAACTAAAGCGGACTCAAAAATGTCAGAGAAATGCCAAAAACCTTGTAATATGAAGAATGATGAGAAAACCCAACAGGATCATAGTCAGCATGAGCATGGCAATATGGCTGATATGTCTCAGATGGATCACTCTAAGATGATGAATATGGATCAGTCTAAAATGGGTAATATGGATCATTCAAATATGATGAACATGGACCACTCAAAGATGAACATGTCAAATACATCAAATAAATAACAAATACGATAAATGAAAGATTGGGGAGATTAAAGCGAATAATTGGTTTGCTTGAGCTCCCCATCTTTATATTAGATAGGTGAAATAAATGTCTAAAAAATTAAGTCATGTCCTTTTAATAGGAGTTGGTTTATTTTCATCAACTTGGGTAATGGCGGCAGTTAAAGAATATGATTTAACAATCGCTGAACAAACTGTAAATATCACAGGAAAACCAGTTGAGAGAATTACTGTAAATGGTAAATTCGTTGCACCACTTCTTGAATTTGAAGAAGGTGATGAGGCCGTTATCCGTGTTCACAATAAGTTAAAAAATCAGGACTCTTCAATCCATTGGCATGGCTTATTACTACCTGGAATTATGGATGGTGTACCTGGATTTAACAAATTTCATGGCATTGCCCCTAATAAAACTTATGAATATAAGTTTAAAGTCCGCCAAAATGGTACTTATTGGTATCATTCACATAGTAAAGGACAAGAACAAGACGGTTTATATGGTGCTTTTGTTATTTATCCTAAAGATAAAACTCCACTAACAGCTGCTGAAAAAACCGATAAAGATTACGTTGTTTTGCTTTCTGATTTTCATAATTCGACAAGTGATCAAATTATGAAAAATATTAAAAAAGAAGCAGACTACTATCAGAACCGCCGCGAAACAGTATTCGATGTATTAAAACAAGTTAAACGTGATGGGCTAAAAGCGACTTGGCAAGACCGTTCTATGTGGAATCAGATGCGAATGCTGAAAACAGATATGTCCGATGTGACTGGTTATACATTTTTAATGAATGGCAAAACACCTCAGCAAAACTGGACCGGTAACTTCAAAGCTGGTGAAAAAGTTCGCCTTCGTTTTATTAATGCTTCCGCTATGTCATTCTTTGATGTACGCATTCCAAACCTAAAAATGACTGTAGTCAGTGCTGATGGTCAACCTGTAAAGCCCGTTCCTGTAGATGAGTTCCGTATTGGTACTGCTGAAACCTATGATGTCATTGTGGAACCAAAACAAGCACATTACCAAATTGAAGCTGAATCTATTGATCGTACCGGTTTTTCAGTGGGAACATTACATGAAGAAAGCAGCCCAGCAGTCAAACAAATTGAGATGCCTAAGCCTCGTCCTCGTTCTTTATTGACTATGGAAGATATGGGAATGAATCATGATATGTCATCTATGAAAGGTATGGATCATGATATGTCTTCTATGAAAGATATGAATCATGATATGTCTTCTATGAAAGGCATGAATCACGATATGTCTTCTATGAAAGGTATGGATCATGATATGTCTTCTATGAAAGATATGAATCATGATATGTCTTCTATGAAAGGCATGAATCACGATATGTCTTCTATGAAAGGTATGGATCATGATATGTCTTCTATGAAAGGTATGGATCATGATATGCCGATGAATAGCGCTACTGTTAAGTCGGCTTCAGACAAGAATGATAATACCGTATTTGGATGGGCAAATGCTTCAACACCCGTTGGTCAAAAAGCACTCCAGTATAGTGATTTACAATCTTTAAACCCTCAACCAGATACTCGTGCCCCTGAACGTGAAATGGAAATCCGTCTTGGTGGGAATATGGAGCGCTACATTTGGACAATTAATGGTAAGAAGTTTAATGAAACAGAACCATTCAAAGTGAAATATGGGGAACGTATACGCTTGAAATTTGTGAATGACAGTATGATGGCTCACCCAATGCACTTGCACGGTATGTTTATGCAGCTTGAAAATGGTCAAGATCCAAGTAATATGCCAAATAAACACACGATCATTGTGCCACCAGGGAAAACAGTTACAACTTTACTTACTGCTGATGAATTAGGTGAATGGGCTATCCACTGCCATTTGTTATATCACATGGCAGCTGGAATGATGAACAAACTCATTGTGGCAAATGTAGATAGCAATGATGTTGATTCAAAAAGTATCGTTGCCCAACCCCATGCAAATGATAAGGGAGTGAATCAACATGCAAACCACTAAAAAACTTTTTTCAAAAACACTTTTATCAGTTGCTTTAATTGGTTTAGCAGGTATGGCATTTGCGAATGATAATTCGACTGAAAATCTAAATAAGAGTACTTCAAGTATGAATGTGCTTTTAAGAGAATCAGGCGGATTAGGTTATGTTGAACGCAATGTTGCTCAAAAAACTTCAAAAGACAAAGGAATTGAAACTTTAACTCTTAGCCAAAATCATGATAAACATCTGAACGAGCATGGTGGGCAGATTTACCAAACAACTAAATTTTCCAATGAGTGGATAGTTGATAAAGATGGTAAAGGCAGTTTAGGTTCGAGTTTCGAAACATTGATTGGAACAGATGAAAATCGAATGTTTGTTGAAGCCAATCTGAATAAAGCAGAGAGTAATGATCCCAATTATGATGTATCAGCTCTTTACAGTAGAAATGTTGCACCATTTTGGGATGTTCAAGCTGGGGTAAGGTATAGTGAGGACAAAAATAACCGTAATAGTAATCGCATTGATGGTGTTATTGGATTATTAGGTCTTGCTCCTTATTTCTTTGAGACAAAAGCTTACCTTTATGGTGGTGAAAATAATTTTTGGGGAGCCAGTTTTGATTTCGACCGTGATTTATTACTCACTCAAAAGTTGATTACTCAGCCATATATTGAAGCAGATGTTGTGTTTAATGATAATTCTGACTTTGCATCAAAGACGGGATTGTCAGAATTGAAGACAGGTATTAAAACTCGTTATGAGATTACCAAACGTATCAGACCATTTGTTGATATAGCTTATCAATATGAAAAAGGGCAGAAATTAACAACTTTTCAAGAAGCTACAGATTCTGAAAAGGGGTGGTTATACGGGGCAGGCATTGAATTAGTTTTCTAAATATTTTATTAAGAATGAATAATGGTGATATTCCATTATTCATTCTTAATTATTTTAAACTTACGGATAACCCTTCAAGTACTTTACAAGAGTTAATTTCCAAAAAACCAGAGCATTTACTTCTTAAATCAGAAAGTTGTTGCTTAAGCTGAATCTGTTTTTGGATATTCTGCTCTAATTGATGAATATGTTTATCAACTAAGATGTTAATAGAACTACAGTTTCCACAAGGTTTGTCTTTGTATGCTAATAAAATTTTTATTTCGTCCAAGCCCATATTCAAAGTTCGGCAATTAAGAATAAATAGAAGTCGCTCTAAGTGGTCTTTGTTATAAAGTCGATAATTAGCTTCCGAACGATTAGGGGCTAGTAATAAAGCTTCTTTTTCATAAAACCGTATTGTAACAACAGGGCAACCGGATAGCTGAGATAATTCACCAATTTTTAAGTTCATTTCAAGTCACCTGATCTATTGACTCTATAGTAGCTATAGGGATTTTAATATGCAATACGTGAAGATATGACTATAGGCACATCAATGAGTGGTTGCGGTTGTAATCAAGAAAGTTCTTGTGAAGACACTAAGCAAAAACAAAATGAATCAAAAACAGATTCTTGTAAAATTAAAGATTTAGCTACAGAAGAAAGCGAAAGTTCTTGTTGCGATAATGAGGTACAGCAAGAACTTACCCCTGATGAAAAAGATTCCTGCGGTAGTAAGCAGTCGAATTCATGCTGTGGCCCAGATACTATAAATTTACCAGAGCAAGTTCGTGGCAATGAAAGTATAGTGGCTTTCATCAGTGACTATAGCATCCCGAAAATGGATTGTTCCGCAGAGGAACAAATGGTTCGGATGACTTTATCTTCATTGATAGATGTTAAGAGCTTGGTTTTTGATTTGCCGAACCGAAACCTAAAAGTTCTGCATAATGGTGAAAGTAATGAAATCACTACAAAACTTGAAGTTCTTGGATTTGGGGCAAAATTAAATAAAACTGAAGTTTATGAAAATAAAGAACAAGCACAAGAAGCTAGTACTTTTCTGATTCCGAAGATGGATTGTTCGGCAGAAGAGCAAATGGTAAGAATGGCACTTTCTCCCTTGCATGAAGTTAAAGGTTTATCTTTTGATTTGGCGCAAAGACAGTTAGTTGTTTTCCATACCAATGGGATTAATGAAATTACCACAAAACTTGAAGCCCTTGGCTTTGGTGCAAAGCTTGTGGAAACGGTAAAAGCTACGGGGGAATTGCCTGAAGCACCTGATCCAACTAAGCAGGCGAAAGTACTAAAATTATTATTAGCGATCAATGGTGTTCTTTTTTTTATTGAATTCATAAGTGGCATTATCGCCGAATCTACAGGTCTTATTGCCGACTCTCTTGATATGTTTGCTGATGCTGCTGTTTATGGTATAGCACTTTATGTAGTAGGAAAAGCAGCTAAGTACCAAGTAAAAGCAGCTCATTTCGCTGGTTGGATTCAATTGTCATTAGCTCTTGTTGTTATTGTTGATGTGATTAGGCGCTTTATTCTAGGTAGTGAGCCTGAATCTAGCATAATGATTATTATTGCTTTCTGTGCACTTATTGCAAATGTTGCCTGTCTCTATTTATTGACAGGCCACAAAAATGGAGGTGCCCATATGAAAGCAAGTTGGATATTCACCGCAAATGATGTAATCGTTAATATGGGAGTCATTTTTGCCGGTGTACTTGTGACATGGACTAGCTCAGCTTACCCTGATTTGATTATTGGTATCCTCGTTTCATTGTTCGTGCTTAACGGCGCTAGAAAAATTTTGGCGTTGAAATAAGGTGCAGACAATGAATTTATTTCAAGTAAAGCAAGACCAAATTGTAAAAATCATTGATCTTAAAAAGGGTGATCAGTATCAAGATAAAAATGATCCTGTTCTAGAGCGTTTAGAACTGCTGGGCTTTAGAGTAGGTGAATCCTTACAAGTACTTGCAAAAGGGCTTTTTGGTGGTGACCCCGTATTGGTTCAAATTGAAACCTCACGTTTCGCATTAAGAAAAAATGAAGCAGAACGAATTTTTGTAGAGATTACCAATGAACACTAAAAATATTGCACTCGTTGGTAATCCCAATTGCGGTAAAACATCACTTTTTAACACCCTCACAGGGACTCGTCAAAAAGTTGCTAATTATGCTGGGGTAACGGTAGAACGGAAAGAGGGTTTTTTTAAATTACCTTCTGGCGATACTGTACGAGTACTGGATTTACCTGGGACTTACAGTTTAAAGCCAAGTAGTTTAGATGAAGAAGTAACTAGAGCAGTCTGTTTTGGCGAGTTAAAAGGTGAAGTTATACCTGATATTTTTGTATGTGTTGTGGATGCTACGAATCTTCATCTTCATTTAAGTCTTGTACTTGAAGTCAGAGCTTTAAACAGACCAATGTTACTTGTTCTTAACATGATGGATGAGGTTAGAAAACGTGGTATCTCGATTGACACATCAAAATTATCTCAGCTCTTAGGTATTCCTGTTGTTGAATCGATAGCTGTAAAGACAAAAGGGATTCAGGGTTTATTAACGCAGTTAGACCAAAAAAATTTGTTTATTTCCCCTTATCATTCTGATCTAAATCATTTCGACCAAATCAAAGATATTACAAAACAGGTCATATTGAAGAATGATAATGGTGATAAACGAACGGCTTTCTTAGACAAAATATTCTTACATCCATTTTTTGGATTATTAATATTGACCTTTACCATGTTTGTAATGTTTCAGGCTGTTTTCATTTGGGCACAACCCTTCATTGCATTTATTGAAAATTCGATTACATGGTTTAGTGGGGCTGTTGGACCTTTAATTTCGCACCAACTTCTAAGAAGTTTGATTGTTGACGGTGTGATTGCGGGTGCAGGTAGTGTGCTTGCCTATATGCCTCAAATTCTTATTTTATTTTTCTTTATTTTAGTTTTAGAGGAATCAGGTTACTTACCTAGAGCTGCCTTTTTGTTGGATAAACTGATGTCTAAAGCAGGCTTAAGTGGGCGTTCATTTATTCCGTTGCTTTCAAGCTTTGCCTGTGCCATCCCAGGAATTATGGCAACACGGAGTATCAGTTCTGAAAGAGATCGTTTGGCAACGATTATGATTGCACCTTTGATGACGTGTTCTGCACGATTACCTGTATATGCTTTGCTGATCGCTGCATTCATTCCAAACAAGTTGGTTTATGGTTGGCTCAGTTTACAAGGTCTAGTTCTGTTCGGGCTTTACATGTCAGGAATCGTATCCGCTTTATTGGTTTCTTTATTCCTGAAATTAGTAAGAAAAGATAAAACTGAAAGTATTTTCATTTTTGAATTACCTACATACCGTATTCCAGATGTTCGAAATGTAGCTTTGGGGCTTTATGATAGAGCGACTATATTCTTAAAAAGAGTTGGTGGAATTATTGTCGCACTTTCTATTTTATTATGGTTCTTGGTAACGTTCCCATTACCACCTGATAACCCAACAATGCCACCAATCAATTATAGTATTGCTGGACAGTTAGGACATCTAATCCATCCAATATTTGCTCCGATTGGATTTACGTGGGAAATTTGTATTGCTTTGATTCCTGCCATGGCAGCTCGTGAAGTGATTATTGCTGCGTTAGGGGTGATCTATGCAATGTCTGGTGATGAAGATGCAGTTACCCAGACTTTATTATCTCAAATATCTGGTCCGGATGGATGGGGGCTAGCGACAGGTATGTCATTGTTAGTTTGGTTTATCTTTGCCCCGCATTGTTTAGCAACACTAGCGACCATTCGAAGAGAAACAGGGAGTTGGAAACAACCAGTCGTAATGGCTGTATATCTCTTTTCATTGGCTTATTTATTTTCCTTTATAACTTATCAAGTTATAAGTCGGTTTTAATTTAGAAGGCGGTTGTTGATATAAACCAACAACCGCTGTTTAATGAATTAGTTTAATTAATTATAGGATTGTTATTTACAGGATAATCTGTAAAACTAAAAAGGTTAAATTTTGGTCTTGATGTTATGCACTTGTTAAGGACATGCTTATCGCTGTTTTTATCTTTTGCTATCCTAATTGTAGGATCGGCAGCAGCTGCTGCATCTGTACATAGCCCATGTTTAATGTCATCTCAAGATACACAATCCATGCAAATGATGAATTCTGAAGATCATGAAAAAGCAAGTGCTATGCACATGGATTGTATGAAAGCTGAGGTAAAGATTAAGAAGCAACTTTGTACACGACAAAAAAAGACAACTCATTGAAATAATGGCATAATACTTGTTTTCTGACGACGAATATGATGACACATTTCAATGAGTTACATCTCATCTTAAACAAATATCTAAAGTGGAACAAGTCACGTGTAAAATGTTTTACACTGATTATGCTTGCATTAATTGTAAAACAGACATGTAATCTTTCTTCTGCATCTAAAGCCTTACCCATCAAGTGCTTACCACAATCATTTTATCGACGTATACAACGCTTCTTTGCAGATCAGTACTTCGATTATCGTCAAATTTCTCAGTTAATTTGTAAGCGTCCGCTGAATCCCATACCAATTTTAATTCGATTTAGGTTTCCAGCAGTGTGGCAGTAACTCTTCAATCTGGGTCACTTTATGTGTCGGCAGCCTTTTCAGCACATCACTTAAATAGGCATACGGATCCAAGCCATTCAGCTTTGCTGACTGGATTAACGTCATGATGTTTGCCGCTCGCTGACCACTGCGCAGCGAACCTGCAAACAGCCAGTTCTTGCGCCCCAACGCCCAGGGACGCATCTGATTCTCGACCCAATTATTGCAAATAGGTAGATTGCCATCATCCAGATAGCGGCTTAAAGCTGGCCAACGCTTCAGAGTGTAATTGATGGCCTTGGCGGTGGGAGAACTCGATGGCACTGTCAGATGATGTTGGTTGAGCCATTCATATAGTTGTTGCATCACTGGTTGACTATGCTGTTGTCGGTATTCGCGGCGGTCTTCCGCTGTACCATCGGTCTTTTTCCTGAGTTCTGCTTCTATCGCATACAGTTTCTGAATCAGCACTAAGGCCTGTTCAGCAACCTGACTTTTCCCAGTTACATGCAGTTCATGGAATTTACGACGTGCATGGGCCATGCACCCTACCTCAATCACCTGGCCTGATTTAAAACGTGCTTTATAACCACTGTAATCATCACAGACTAGATAGCCCTGCCAGCCTTTCAAGAACTCTTCAGCATGCTGGCCTGAACGACTATCCTGAAAGTCATAGATCACCGCCTGAACTGGATTATACTGTGTGGTGGCATAGGCCCAGACATAACCTTTCTTCGGTTTTTTATTATTCTCACCCATCCGCATGATGGTGACCGGTGTTTCATCTGCATGCAGCACCCGCTGTTGCAGCACCACCTCTTTTAAGGCATTGGCCAGAGGTTCCAGTTCTACACCGCAGCGACCTATCCAGTCAGATAAAGTGGATCTGGACAGATCAATGCCAGCCCGCTGATAGATCAGGCGCTGACGGTACAGCGGCAAATGATCGGCATACTTCGATACCAGCACATGGCTGAGCAATTCAGGTGAAGCAATGCCTTTATCAATCACATAGGCGGGCATCGCTTGCTGAGTCAGAGTGTCACACTGATCACAGACCCATTTACCACGCACATGCTGTTCCTTATAGAACTGTGCCGGTCTGAAATGCAGTTTTTCACTGACATCTTCGCCGATACGACGGAGTTGGCAGCCACAAGCACATTGGGTTGATGCAGGTTCATGCTCAATACGGATGGTGTGTAGATGATCTGGCAGTGGTCGACGTTTAGGTTTATTGGTTTTGGCTTTCTGTGTCGCTGCATTGGTTTTATCTGCATTTAGCCGTTCCAGTTCTAGATCAACCGCGGCAATATCTTCTTCAACCGCTTCATCCCACAGATGGATTTGTTTTGCCGTTAAGTGTTCATTCCTTTGGGCGAATTTGTGCTTTTTAAACAGCGCCAGTTCATGCTCGTATTTTTGATTGAGAATAGAAAGATGTTGAACTTTGGCATCCAATTGTTGGTTTGATTGTGCTAGAGACTGATGCTGCAGCGCCAACTGCCTGGTGAATTCCAGCAGTTGTTCATGGGTCAGTTGGCTTAAGTCAGGCAGCGTATTCATGACCGCAGTATGCCTGAGGTCATGACGCAGAGGAAATAGAACGTTTGGAGAATAGCAGAATGGAACAGCCTGGTTTAAAGCATCGTCACCACCTGCTGTCGTCCAATGCGCTGCCAGGGCAAACCTTGGATTAATGCCTGTAACTGTTCCGGGCTGAGGGCCACGGTTTCACCTTGGTGAACTTGAGCCCAGTGAAATTTGCCCTGTTCCAGCCGCCGGGCACACAGCCAGATGCCCAATCCATCATGTACCAGCACTTTCATGCGATGGCCACGTTTATTACAGAACAGGTAAGTACAATGCGGTTTGATGTAGCCAAAGGCTCTCACCACCTGAGCCATGGTCGTATCCATACCTGCACGCATGTCCATGGGCTGAGTAGACAACCAGATTTCATCAATGCGGATCATGTTGCAAGTGCCTTGAGTAATTCTGCCAAGGCAGGTATTTCTGATGTCTGCCATTTTAGCTGAATATCATTATTCGTATGAGGCACGGTGATACACAACGTGATCCTCTCATCAATAGGTTGGCTGATTGCAGCAGTGTAAGGCAAAGCAATAAATGCTGGATTCACATGAGTAGGATCCTGCACGGCACCCTCATGATGGCTGAAGATCCTGATCCAACGACTGACAAGGTTGGCATTAATACTATGTTGCAGTGCGACCGAAGCGATCGAGGTATTAGGATTTTTGCAGGCATTGACAATACTGAGTTTGAATTCTTTGCTGTATTTTCGGCGTTTTTTAGCAACAGGAGGTGTTGCTGAATATATATCCATGTTCATGGATTAAGTCCCCACTTGTTTTTAGGTGGGAACTAAATTAAGGCTTATAGGATCGCTTGGTAAGGCTGTGTTAGCCGGATGCTTACGTTAATTTTCAATATATTTTCATTCGATAAAGTCCAATTAACTTTGGATAGAACCAACTGGAAATGGGGAAAACGAGATATCAATATCTTGATGTTAGCCATCGTCTATCGTGGAATAGCGATACCT